>SMVY01000077.1 GCA_004357415.1 Gemmatimonadota bacterium | reverse complement strand
TCGGGGTGGAACTGGACACCAGCAAGGTGCCGGTGCGCGAAGAAGGCATGACGCCCTACGAGATCCTCCTGTCTGAGTCCCAGGAACGCATGCTGGTAGTGGCCGAGCCCGGGAGGGTGGCCGAGGTCCAAGACGTATGCCGCCGGTGGGAGCTCAGTGCCACGCCAGTGGGGCGCGTTACCGACGACGGTATGTTCCGGGTGGTCCATAACGGAACCGTCGTGGCGTCGATCCCAGGAAGCCGACTGATCGAGGACTGTCCGGTCTACACACCCGAGGCGGCCGAAAGCGCCGCAGCCGTCGCCCGGCGCAAGGCGCAACCACAGAGTGAGCCTGCCGCAAGCCTCCACCGGTCACTCGAAGTTTTACTCGACACGCCGACGCTCGCTTCCAAACGGTGGGTGTTCGAACAGTACGACTCGACGGTGCAAGCCGGCACGGCTATCGCCCCAGGAGGCGACGCCGGAGTCCTCCGGGTCGGCACCACGGACTTCGGCCTGGCCGTTACCGTCGACTGCAACGCCCGGTATGTCATGCTCGATCCCTACGAAGGGGGTAAGGCCGTGGTCGCCGAGGCAGCCCGCAACATCGCCTGCACCGGCGCCCAACCCCTCGGCGTCACCGACTGCCTCAATTTCGGCAATCCGGAAAAACCGGAAGTGTTTTTCCAGTTTCGCGAAGCGTGCCGCGGCATAGGAGACGCGTGCCGGGCCTTCGATACCCCGGTCACCGGAGGCAACGTTTCTTTCTACAATGAGAGTCCGACCGGCGCCATAGCGCCAACACCGACCGTTGGCATGGTCGGCCTGCTTCACAAGCTTGCTCACCGGGTACCGAGTCACTTCCGATCAGCAGGGGATGCCGTGTTCCTGGCCGGCACCACCAAGGGCCATCTGGGCGGTTCAGCCTACTGGGCAGAGATCCACGGATTCGTCGGTGGGGCTCCCCCGCCGGTGGACCTCGAGGCCGAATCCCGATTGCAGCGGTTCCTCCAGGCGGCCGCCGCCGCCGGGTTGCTGGCGTCGGCCCACGACTGTTCCGACGGCGGCCTGGCGCTGGCGCTGGCCGAGGCGGCCATCGGCGGCCCGTACGCCGACGCCCCTATGGGCGTCGGCGTCGACCTGACCGGGTACGCACTTGGGGTGGACGCCCCGGCCCTGTTGTATGGCGAGGACGGCGCCCGGGCGGTGCTCTCCTGCCCCCTGGAGGTCGCCGAGCGGCTGCAATTGATGGCGGACGAACACGGCGTGCCTTGCAAACGAATCGGTACGGTGGGAGTGCCGGGAGCCGACGTAGCAATCACCCTGACGCACGAGACGCTGCGCTGGTCCAGCTCCGAGCTGCGCCAGTGCTACTTCGACGCCATTCCGCGACGGATGGGACAAATACAGGCCAACCAATCCGAAGGAGCTTGACCTGACATGTGCGGTATCATCGGTGTTTCGGGGGTCCCCAACGCAGCGCGACTGGCCTACCTGGGATTGTATGCGCTGCAACACCGCGGCCAGGAGAGTGCCGGCATCGTCACCATCGACGAGGACGGGGTCGCCCACTCGCGCGTCGGGATGGGCCTCGTGTCGGAGACGTTCGACGACGAAAATCTGGCAACGCTGATCGGTGACGTGGCGATCGGCCACACACGATACTCCACCACTGGGAGCACCGTCCTGGCCAACGCGCAACCCTACCTGGTCAACTACCGCAACGGCCCCCTGTCGGTGGCTCACAACGGCAACCTGACCAACGCCGGCGAAATCAAGCACGAATTGGTCAACCGGGGGTCACTGTTTACTTCTTCGGCGGACACTGAGGTGTTGGTCCACCTCATCGCCCGGTCCGAGGCCGTGCGTCCGGAGCAGCAGATCCGCAGCGCGCTCGAGCGCCTGGAGGGTGCCTACAGTCTGATCATCGGGGTCGGCCGGTCCATCTTTGCGGTGGTCGATGGCCGGGGCTTTCGGCCGTTGTCCTACGGCCGGGTCGGCGGCGGCATCGTGGTGGCGTCGGAGACATGTGCCCTGGATCTGGTAGGCGCCACGGACATCACCGAAATCCTCCCCGGCGAGTTCCTGCATATACTCGACGGCACCGTGACCAAGCTGCGGCCGCTGTCACCCAGACCCGTCACTCGCTGCGTGTTCGAGTTGGTGTATTTCTCGCGCCCGGACAGCACCGTGTTCGGGGAATCGGTCGACCGCATCCGGCGGGAACTTGGCCGCAAGCTAGCCCGCGAGCACCCGGCGCCCGACGGCGACGTCGTATTCAGCGTTCCGGACAGCTCCAACGCCATGGCGCTCGGCTTTGCCGACGAATCGGGCATCAAGCTGGAACACGGCCTGATCCGCAATCACTATGTCGGCCGCACCTTCATCCATCCGACTCAGGCCGTTCGCGTGGCCAAGGTCAAGATCAAGTTCAATCCCGTGAGGGATGTCGTCGACGGCAAGTCGGTGGTCGTGGTAGACGACAGCCTGGTTCGCGGCACCACCAGCAAGGGCCTCGTCGGCATGATCCGCGCCGCCGGCGCACGCGAAGTCCATTTGCGCCTGGCATCGCCGCCGATCACCGGCCCGTGCCTCTATGGCATCGACACCGCGAACCCCGACGAACTCATCGCCAGTACCCACAGCCAGGAAGAGATCCGCCAATTCCTCGGGGTGGATTCCCTGGGATATCTCTCGCTCGACACCATGCTGGACACAGCCGGAGGCAGTAACTTTTGCCACGCGTGTTTTTCCGGCCAGTATCCGACCGAGGAGGACCCCGAACAGCTCGTCCTCTTGCGCCACACCGACCCCGTAACCACAACCCACCTATGACAGACTCCTACAGCAACCCCCTGGTCTACTTCTTCGGGCAAGGCCGGGCCGACGGCACCGCCGGCATGAAGGACGTCCTCGGCGGCAAGGGCGCCTCGCTGGCGGAAATGACCAATTTGGGCATTCCCGTCCCACCAGGATTCACCATCTCCTCCACGGTGTGCCACACCTACCTCGACGCGGGACAGTTCCCGCCCAGGCTGCGCGCCCAAGTCGAAACGGCGCTGCAGCGGCTAGAAGCAGCCAGCGGACGCCAATTCGGCGGGAGCGCGGAACCCATGCTGGTATCGGTTCGCTCCGGAGCCGCGGTGTCGATGCCGGGAATGATGGAGACGATCCTCAACCTGGGGCTCAACGACGTCACGGTAGCCGGACTGGAGGCGCAAAGCGGCAACCCGCAGTTTGCCTGGGACAGCTACCGCCGTTTCGTCCAGATGTACGGCTCGGTGGTGGACGGCCTCCCCAGGAAGGCCTTCGATGGCATCCTGGAGCGGCACAAGACGGACGCGGGCGCTGCCCGGGTGATCGACCTACCCGTCGATGCCCTGAAGAGCGTCGTGGCGGACTTCAAGGCTCACGTCGAGCAGGAAACCGGACGGGCCTTCCCCGATGATCCGATAGAGCAGCTCTGGGGCGCGATCGCCGCCGTGTTCGGCAGCTGGAATACCAAACGCGCCGTGGACTACCGCAAGCTCCACGACATCCCCGATGCGATGGGGACGGCCGTCAATATCCAGACGATGGTGTTCGGCAACCTCGGCCAAGACTCCGGGACCGGCGTGGCCTTCACCCGCGACCCCTCCACCGGCGCGGCGGAGTTGTATGGCGAGTACCTCATCAACGCCCAGGGCGAGGATGTCGTCGCCGGCACCCGAGACCCGGAGCCCATATCCACGCTGGGGGAACAGATGCCGCAAGTGTTCGCCGAACTCCAGCAGATGGCGGTCACGCTCGAGCGGCATTTCCGTGACGTCCAGGACATGGAGTTCACTATCGAGCGCGGTCGGCTCTATATGCTGCAGACCCGACGCGCGCAGCGCAGCGGCCGGGCGGCGATCAAGATCGCCTGCGACATGGTGGACGAGAAATCCATCTCGCTGGAAGAGGCCGTGGCCCGCATTCCGCCCAACGACCTCGATCAATTGTTGCATCCGATGATCGACCCTTCGGCCACGCTCGACCTCCTGACCACCGGCCTGCCGGCATCACCGGGGGCCGCCAGCGGCACGGCCGTGTTCGACGCCGATGAGGCAGAAGCGCTGGCCCGGGAGGGCGCTACGGTCATCCTCGTTCGCCGAGAGACCAATCCGGAAGATTTTCACGGCATGGTGGCAGCCAAGGCCATTCTCACCGCCCGCGGCGGCATGACTTCCCACGCCGCCGTCGTGGCGCGCGGGATGGGCAAGCCGTGTGTGTCCGGCGCCCAGGAGATCACCGTGGACGAGGAGCGACACTGCTTTTCCGTCAACGGCCGGGAGATCAAACGAGGTGAGTGGATCACCGTCGACGGCTCGGCCGGCAACGTCTACCTCGGCCAGGCGGCCCTGGTGGAGCCCGAGCTGGACGGCGACTTCTCCCGGTTGCTGGGGTGGGCGGACGACCTCCGGCATTTGCAGGTCCGGGTCAACGCGGATACTCCGGCCGACGCTCACCGCGGTCGGGATTTCGGAGCCGAGGGGATCGGGCTCTGCCGTACTGAGCACATGTTCTTCGAAGGCGACCGGCTCTCGGCCATGCGAGAGATGATCGTGGCCCAAGACCACGAGGGACGCACCCGGGCGCTGACCAAGATCCTGCCGATGCAGCGCTCGGACTTCGAAGCCATCTTCCGCGCCATGGAAGGGTTTCCGGTAACCATACGCCTCCTCGACCCGCCACTGCACGAATTCCTTCCCAGCAATCCCGATGAGATCGCCTCCCTGGCGGAGGAGCTGGGCAAGACCCCGGCCGAGATGCGGCGTATCGTGGAGGGACTGGAGGAAGTGAACCCGATGCTGGGCCTGCGCGGGTGCCGGCTGGGCATCATGTATCCCGAAATCACCCGGATGCAGGCGCGGGCCATCTTCGAGGCGGCCTGTACCGTGGCCGCTCGCAAGGGCCGGGTCATGCCCGAGGTGATGATCCCGCTCACCGCCACCGTGGTGGAGTTTCGCAAGCAGGCGTTGATCGTTCGAGAAGTCGCTGAAGAGGTCTTCCGCGAGCGGCAGATCACCGTGCCTTTCCTCATGGGGACTATGATCGAGCTTCCCCGGGCGGCGCTGACGGCGGACGAAATCGCCCGCGAGGCGCAGTTCTTCTCGTTTGGGACCAACGACCTGACGCAAACGACCTGGGGCCTGTCGCGCGACGACGCCGGACGGTTCCTGCCGTACTACCTACAGCACAATATCATCGACCATGATCCGTTCGAGATCCTCGACCTAGATGGTGTCGGCAAACTGATCCAGATGGCCACCGAGTTGGGCCGCAAGACCCGACCCGACCTCAAACTCGGGCTGTGCGGCGAACACGGCGGCGAGCCATCAACTGTGGCCTTCTGCGACCAACTGGGAATGAACTACGTGTCGTGCTCGCCGTACCGCGTGCCCATCGCCCGTCTGGCGGCCGCGCAGGAAGCGCTGGCTCAGAGGGGCACCATGGACCGGACCCGAGCGACGGTGTAGGCAGCGAGGGCAGCGAGGGCAGCGAGGGCAGCGAGGGCAGCCCAAGGAATTCCACTGTCCGAGCTTCTTGGCAACCCCGACAATCTATGTGATACCTCATGACGCTACCGCACACCGTACACCGCACGCCGCACCCCTATGAACCGTAGCGACATGCTTGCGCGGGTTTCCGATCACCGTGGCCCGTGGGACGTGCTGGTCATCGGCGGCGGCGCCACGGGCGTCGGGGTCGCCGTGGACGCCGCGTCACGAGGGTACGACACCGTGCTCCTGGAACAGAGCGACTTCGGCAAAGGCACCTCGAGCCGCTCCACCAAACTGATCCACGGCGGCGTGCGTTACCTGCAGCAGGGCAACGTATCGCTGGTACTGGAGTCCCTCAAGGAGCGTGGGATCCTGCGGGACAATGCCCCCCATCTGGTTCACGATCTCCGCTTTATCGTTCCCAACTACGATTGGTGGGAGGCCCCGTTCTACGGGATCGGGATGAAGGTCTATGACGCCCTGGCCGGAAAGTACGGCTTCGGGCCGTCCAGAATCCTCTCGCGCGATGAGACTCTGTCGTTCATTCCCACGTTGAAAACCGACGGGCTGCGCGGTGGGGTCCAGTACTTCGACGGACAGTTCGATGACGCCCGGTTGTTGATCGCACTGGCACGCACCGCGGCCAGGCAGGGAGCCGCATTGGTGAACTATGCCAGAGTTGATCGGCTGGTACGAGGTACCACAGGGTTTGTGGAGGGGGTGATCGCCAGCGACCTCGAAAGTGGCACCGAACTGGAACTGCGGGCCAAGGTGGTCATCAACGCCACCGGACCCTTCACCGACGCGATTCGCCGCATGGACGATCCCTCGGTGCGGACCATCATCGCCCCGAGCCAGGGCGTGCATCTCGTCCTCGACCGGTCGTTCCTCTCGGGCGACAGCGCCATCATGGTACCTCACACCCGGGACGGCCGGGTGATGTTCGCCATCCCGTGGCATGGCCACGCTCTCGTCGGCACCACCGACACGCCGGTAACAAATATTCCGCTCGACCCGGTAGCGTTGCCCGACGAGATCGAGTTCATCATCGATACCGCCGGCGACTACCTGCAACGCCCACCCGCCGCAAGCGACATCCTGAGCGTGTTCGCCGGCATCCGTCCGCTGGTCCAGGCGGGCGGCGAGGATAACACGGCGGAACTGTCGCGCGACCACACGCTGCTGGTGGCGCAGTCCGGCCTGATCACCATCTGCGGGGGCAAGTGGACGACGTATCGCCTGATGGCGGAGGAGTGCGTTACCATGGCCGCCACCATCGGCGGCTTGGAGGAACAGCCGTGCGTGACACGGGAACTCCGCATCCACGGCTACCATCAACACGCGGACAAGTTCGGCACCCTGGAGGTGTACGGCGCGGATGCCCCGGCCCTAGAGGACCTGATGCGTGGCAGCCCCAATCTGCAGGCCCGGCTGAACGACGATCTTCCCTACCGCGCGGGAGAGGTGGTCTGGGCCGTGCGCCACGAGATGGCCCGGACCGTGGAAGACGTGCTCAGCCGCCGGACCCGGTCCCTGCCGCTCGATGCCCGGGCCGCCATCGCCATGGCCCCGGCCGTTGCGTCGCTCATGGCCGCCGAGCTGGGCCGGGATGCTCCCTGGGAGGCGGAGCAGGTGGAGGCCTTCACCACTCTAGCCGTGACCTATCTTCCCTGACAGCTCCAAGCTAGGAACTCGGAGCTCTACTTCCTCCTCCCAGCCTCCGGTTGCCAATTTCCAGTTTCTAGTTACACCGCCCCATACGCCAGCATGGTGTCGGCCACCTTCACGAAGCCGGCGATGTTGGCTCCCTTCACGTAGTTGATGTAGTCTCCCTCGCTGTTGCCTCGTGCTACGCACTGGTCGTGAATATGGCCCATGATCACCTGCAGTCGGTTGTCGACTTCTTCCCGGGACCAGGTCAATCGGAGGGCGTTCTGGCTCTGCTCCAGGCCTGACACCGCCACACCGCCGGCGTTGGCCGCCTTCGCCGGTGCGAACAGCACTTGGGCCTTGATGAAGGCGTGTACCCCCGCGAGTTCCGTCGGCATGTTGGCCCCCTCCACGACAGCCTTCACCCCGTTGGCGATGAGCGCGGCCGCTTCGTCCTGGTCGATCTCGTTCTCGGTGGCGCAGGGGATGGCCACGTCACAGGGGACGTGCCACGGCCGCTGGCCCTCGTGGAATTCGACGCCGAAGTGTTCGGCGTACTCACGGATCCGGCCTCGGCGGACCTCCTTGAGATCCATCATCCAGGCAAGCTTGTCCTCGTCGAAACCGTCCCGGTCGTAGATGAATCCGTCGGAGTCGCTGGCGGTGACAACCCGGGCACCCAAGTGGAGGAGTTTTTCGATGGCGTACTGGGCCACGTTGCCCGACCCCGACACGGTACAAACCTTCCCCCGGAGGCCGTCGCCCCGGTGGGCCAGCATGTTTTCGAGGAAGTAGATCGCTCCGTAACCCGTGGCCTCGCGCCGGATCAGGCTCCCGCCGTAGGACAGACCCTTGCCCGTCAAGACGCCAACCCAGCGGTTCATGATCCGCTTGTACTGGCCGAACATGAAGCTGATCTCGCGCGCTCCGACGCCGATGTCGCCCGCGGGAATGTCGGTGTTCTCGCCGATGTGACGATGGAGCTCGATCATCAGGGATTGGCAGAACCGCATGATTTCGCGGTCGGACTTTCCCTTGGGGTTGAAGTTGGCTCCGCCTTTGGCGCCTCCCATGGGAAGGCCCGTCAGGCTGTTCTTGAAGACCTGCTCGAAGCCCAGAAACTTGAGGATGCTCTGGTTGACAGACGGATGAAACCGCATGCCGCCCTTGTAGGGACCGATGGCGTTGTTGAACTGCACCCGCCAGGCCCGGTTGGCCCGTATGCGCCCTTCGTCATCCTCCCAAGTCACCCGGAAGATGATGATCCGATCAGGCTCCGTCATTCGTTCCAGGATACCGGCTTCCCGGTACTTCGGGTGCGCGGCGATGAAGGGTAGCACCGATTCCGCCACCTCCCTCACTGCCTGATGGAACTCGGTCTCGTGGGGATTCCGGCGAACGAGGCCTGCCATGAACTCTTCCAGATCGGTTTGGAACTCACCCAACATGGGTCCGCCCTTTCATGACTACGTGTGCTGGTAGGTACGACTATCCGATGCGGCGTCGCGTAGTTCCGCCAAACCACTCAACAACTGTCGCAAGACGTCCCCGGAGAAAGCCCCCCGGAGGTCTCGTTCTAGATCGATCACCACTTCCAATCCCGTGTCGTGGCGACGAATCCCCTCGCGGGTGAGACGAGCCAGCACCGTGCGCCGGTCCCGAGCGTCGACCATCCGCCAGATCAGACCCCTACGCTGGAGTCGATCCACCAACTGGGTGACGTTGGACCGGCTGCATTCGAGCAGCTCAGCCAACCGTCCGAGGGGAGCGGGACCGCTCAGCCTGGCGAGGTGGTCGAGCAATTCCAGTTGCGGGAGGGAGATGTCGGCGGCCGCCAGGCGCTGATTGAGGAGATCATCGGTCTCGCCAGCGGCTGCGCGAACGTAATTCACGATGGTAGGCCCTTGTAATGCTGATATTCTGATATATACCATATATTAATAATATATAGATTAAGTATTAGCATTACAAGCCCAATTTCTCCGGTTCGGGGGAGTGCGAAGGGAAGGCTAACAGGGAAAGGAGGGCTAAGAGGGAAAAGACGTATTAGCCCTCTTAGCCCTCTTCTCCCTGTTAGCCCTTCCTGCGCACCCTCCCCCTGACCAATTATCTTTCCGGCCATTCCACAACCCGGAAACTCGCCATGGATAAGCCCCTCGTCGGCGTCATCATGGGAAGCGACTCGGACTGGCCGGTCATGCAGCACGCCGCCGCCCAACTCCGCGATTTTGGCGTCCCCTATGAACGTCGGGTGGTGTCCGCCCACCGTACCCCGAATCTGCTGTTCGAATACGCCGATTCGGCCCGGAGCAGAGGGCTCAAGTGCATCATCGCCGGGGCCGGAGGCGCCGCCCACCTCCCGGGCATGATCGCCTCCAAGACGACGTTGCCGATCCTGGGCGTACCGGTCCCGAGCCGCCATCTCAAGGGTCTCGATTCGCTGCTCTCGATCGTACAGATGCCCGCCGGAGTCCCCGTGGCCACGTTCGCCATCGGCGAATCGGGCGCCAAGAACGCCGGCCTCTATGCCATCTCCCTCCTCGCCAACGAAGACGAAACGCTGGCTGCCAAACTGAGCAGCTTCCGGGAGGCACAGGCGGACCGCATCACAAACCTCGAACTGCCGGAGCCCGAGTGATCCTTCCCGGCGCGGTCCTCGGCGTGCTCGGCGGAGGCCAACTGGGACGCATGTTCACCGTCCGGGCGCGCGAGATGGGCTACCAGGTCATCGTCCTCGACCCGGACCACGGAAGTCCCGCCGGCGCCATCGCCGATCACCACATCGCCGCGCAGTATGACGACGCTATCGCCCTCGAGGAAATGGCCACCAAGTGTGCCGCCATTACCACGGAATTCGAGAACGTCCCCGCCGATGTCCTGGCCCGACTGGCCGAACGCGTCCCGGTGCGGCCCGGCCCCGAGGCCGTCGCCATCGCCCAGGACAGAATCGCCGAGAAGGCGTACCTCCAGCGCGAGGGGTTTCCCACGACGCCCTTCCAGGTGGTGAGGAGCCCAGACGATCTGGCCCGGGCGTGGGACGCGGTGGGATCCCCTGCCCTCCTCAAGACGGCCCGCTTGGGATACGACGGCAAGGGACAAGCTTCGGTGACCGACCGTGCGTCGCTGACGGACGCGTTCGCCCGATTCCGCGGGGCGTCATGCGTACTCGAACGGCGGCTGGACCTCGAGGCGGAACTGTCGGTTGTCCTGGCGCGCGGCGTGGATGGTGAACTCGCCTGTTTCCCTCCTATCGAAAACGTCCACGTCAACGGCATCCTGTACACCTCCACCGTCCCGGCCCGGGTGACGACGGCACTGACTGACGAGGCCAGGGACCTGGCCATGTCGCTGGCGGCCCGGCTCGAATATGTCGGGGTCATGGCGGTCGAGATGTTCGTGGCCGACGGCGGCGCGCTGTTCGTCAACGAGCTGGCCCCGCGGCCCCACAACAGCGCCCACTTTACTCTGGACGCCTGCGTCACCGATCAGTTCGAGCAGCAGGTGCGAGCGCTGTGCGGCCTGCCGTTGGGCGATCCGCGGTTGATCTCGCCGGTAGCCATGATCAACCTCCTGGGAGATCTGTGGCACGACGGCGACCCACCTTGGCACAACGCTCTCAGCCGGCACGGGGTCAAGCTGCACCTGTACGGCAAGCACCACCCCCGGCCGGGGAGGAAAATGGGACACTTGAATTGTCTGGCCGGGTCTGCCGACGAGGCGTTGGCGCTGGCCCTGGATGCCCACCAGGCACTGGCCGCCCCCGCCCCCGCCCCCGCCCCCGCGGCTGCCTCGACCTCTTGACCTTGGCCAGCGGATCGCGGTACTGGAACACATGGACACGACACTGACGGTATTGCTGGGATCTGCCATCGGCGTGGCCTTCGTTCACACGCTGATCGGCATCGACCACTCGCTCCCGTTCGTCGTCCTGGGGAAGGCCAATGGCTGGTCGCTCCGCAAGACACTGGGACTCACCACGGTGTGCGGCATCGGCCACGTGTTGTCTTCAGTCGTCCTGGGGCTGCTGGGCATCGGCCTGGGAACGGCCGTCGCCAGCCTGGAGGTCATCGAGGCCTCGCGCGGAACCCTGGCGGCCTGGACCCTGATCGTGTTCGGGTTGGTCTACGCCGGCTGGGCCTTTGCCCGCCGCCGGCGCGGCACGCGGCACGCCCATCAGCACGACGGCCTGGTCCACAGTCACGCCGACGCCCGGCCAACGCATCGGCATTCGACACCCTCAGCCACGGCGGCGATCACGGCCTGGAGCCTGTTCATCATCTTCGTGTTGGGACCCTGCGAACCCTTGATCCCGCTGCTGATGATCCCAGCGGCAGCCATGGGCACCGGCGTGGTGGTGCTGGTGACGGTGGCATTTGGCGTGGTGACGGTGGCCACCATGCTGGGCCTGGTGACGCTGGCCTACTACGGGCTCCGGCTCCAGCGGATGCACTGGCTCGAACAGCACGCCCAGGTAATGGCCGGCCTGGCGATCGCGGCATCCGGAGTAGCGATACGAGTCTTGGGGATCTAAAGAAAAGGCTAAGAGGCTAAGAGGGCTAAGAGGCTAAGACGTCTTTTCCTCTTAGCCTCTTAGCCTTTTAGCCTCTTAGCCTTTTCTTATAGCCTTCTTAGCTCCTCCTAGTCCTCCGGCTTCACCCTTATAGTTGCGTCCGACGTAGTAATCACCACCTCACCGGTCGTCTCATCACGCGACACCACCACCGAGCCATGGCTGCGCACCGTCACGTTGACTTTGGCGATGGCGCCTGAGTACCGCAGCGGCCACGTCCTGACACGTAGGGCGCGGATCGCTTCGCGCGTCGCCGCCCGCTGCACCACTTCGGCCTCCCGTAACTGGGCCTGGAGCCGGACGACCTCGGCGCGAACCTCAGCGTCCGTGGTGCGCTCGATCCGGCTGAGCGACCGTTCCAGTAGGGCCAGCGAGCGGAAATAGGCCCGCTCCGAGGCGAGGCCGCGGACTGGGGGTCCTCTGGCCGCCGTGAGCTTGGCGGTGCCGACGGTGGTGCCGCGACGATAAATGAACTCCACTTCGTCCCCGGACTTGGCCTGCCCCAACCGCTTGCCACCTTCGTCGGACAGCAATGCCAGTCCGTCGATGTGGGTGAGGATGTCGCCCCGGCGCAGCCCGGCACGGTCCGCCGGCCCGTCCTCGTCGACCGAGAACACGCGGGGGTTCTCGCTGAACTCCCAGCGTGACCCTTCACGGCGGTAGGATTCCAACTCTCGGTACAACTCCCGGACCTGGCCGGGGTCACCGTTGTTACCCTGGGTCCTGGCCTTGAGCTGAGCCTCGGCGGCGGCGATCTCCTCGTGCCGCAGCGGATAGAACTTGCAGTTGCTGCAGCTCAGACCGAAACCGAACCAGGCCTTGGTGCCGGAGAGCGTCTGGGGGTACGGCGCCAGAACACCGGCCACGCCGGCGGCGATGGTGAGTGGCGCCGTCGGCGGCCGGACGAGCTCCGGGACCGTCACGGTCACGGGCGGCACCGGTGGTATCGGAGCCACGGCCAGCCCGACATCGGTGGGACATGCCGCGGACGGCGTGATCTCCGTAGTAACGTCACGACCGTTGCGTCGAACGGATACCGTCACCGGTTCACCAGGTTCCAGGTCGGCCAACCTGGCGCCGCCGGATCGGGTGGTAATCAGCCGGCCGTCGACACTGACGAGGACATCACCGGATCGCAGTTTCCCGTGGGACGGGCCCGAAGCGCCTACGTGTTTGATCGTTGGCTCGGAGCGGAACCGCCAACGCCACGAACGGCTCGAGGCGCGGTAGCTGAGCTCACAGTCATGGCAGTGGAGATCGACACCCAAATCGCCAACGGTAGCGGCGCCTCCAGGACACGACGCGGCGCGACCGACGGAGACCTGGGCGACAACTGTTTGGGACCCGAGCCCGGAAAGGCCCGCAACGAACGCCGCCAGAACCAGCCGGCGGCGCGCCGGCCCCGGTTGATCGGAGCCCTGGTGAGTGGGTAGGAAAAACATGATCAGAGTACCCTTCCTGGCCGCACTTGAATGATCAATCCGCTAGAACCACACTACCTGCCGGACCGCCGTACCCGATCCTTCCCCAGGCGGCCGTTGCTCCCCCTCCATGACCTGGAGAATCCGCGCCACCAAGGGGTCGTCGGGAGCGACTTGCACCATCTGATCGGCGACGGTATAGAGCGCCGTCAGCGCCACCTCGCGGCCCTGGGCCACCCAATTGCTGTCGGACTCGGATGATGGTACTTGGGTCAACGCCGCCAGGGCAGCGGCGTACTGGCTTCCCGTCTGCTGCACCAGCGCCGCCACCTCTCTGGCGTTGGCTTCCTCCACCGCCACGATCGCCTGAACGGTGGAGCGGGCTCCCATCCATTGGCCCACCACCACTCCGCTGGCAAACAAAACCAATGCGGCGGCGATGCCGGCGGCGAGCCAGCCGAATGGGGCGTGGGGATTGATGCCCCCGCGCCGTACCGGCCGGAACAGGCCCTCGTTCCTCAGCGCGCGCACCGTCCGCTCCTCCAGCATGGCGCTCGGCTCCCGCTCGCGGGGAAGGCCGTCCAGCGCCTCCCGCTCCGCTGGAGAGAGTTGATCGGGATCAGTAGGTAGCATGGTTCTCCTCCTCGACCGAACTCAGAAGGCGGCGCAACACGCGGCGCGCGCCCGACAGTTGGCTCTTTGAGGTCCCCGGGGAGATTCCCAAAGCCTCGGCGATCTCGCGGTGCTTGAACCCTTCGACGTCGTGCAGGACGAGCACGGTACGATAGCCGTCCGGCAGGGTCGCGATGGCGGTATCGAGATCGATCCGTTCGGCCACCGGCTGGTCCGGCACCGGCAAGTTGGTGACATCCAAAGCGAGGGTCTCTCCTCTTCGGTAGCGCTTACGCAGGTGGTCACGCGCCACATTGAGTCCTATCGCCGTCAGCCACGTCTCCAGGCGGGCCTCCCAGCGGAAACCGTCCAGGCGGCGCACCGCCTGGAGCCACACTTCCTGAACTACGTCCTCGGCGTCCATCTCGGCACCGCCGAGGAAGCGAAGTACGAACAGGTAGAGCCGCGGAGTATGCCGGCGATATAGCTGCCGGAACGCATCCTCGTCACCGGTGAGAATCACGGCTTCCACCAAGTCACGATCGGGCGGATCAACGGCAACGCGAACGGTGGTGTTGGTCACACTGGTTGGTCGTCGGAAGGGGGGAAAAGGTTGGGTGGGCGGTCAGTGCGGTCAGGCGGTCGAAGGTAGCACCCGAAGGCCCCTGCGCAATTGGACCTGCGTCCTGCGCACTCCAACCATACGCCACGGGCGGACAACTCGTTTCGAGTTGCCCGCCCGTGGCGTAAGTGGAGGCGGAGGGAATCGAACCCTCGTCCGAACGTGGATCCAGATCTGCGTCTACGTGCGTAGGCTCGCGCTTGATGTCTTCCCGAGCGGTGCACGGGCCAACCGGTCCGGGAACTACCCCCTGAATCTCGCCGCTTCGGTCGGGGGAGGCCGAGGCAGCTATCCCGGATTTGCGATACGACGGCGACGCCCCAGGAGAGCTGCATCCGTCGCAGGTGCTCCAAGCGAGCTTAGCTCAACTTAGGCAGCCATTGCCAGTTCAGTGTTGGCAAATAACAGTTTCCAAGCGGTTTTACCAGGAACCTTGGACCTGGGCACGCAGCAATTCTTTCTTCACACCCGTCGAAGCCAGTCGCCCCCAATAGGTGTACAAGAATTATACAGCAAGAGCGGGGCCAGCGGTAGTCACGACTGTGACGGAGCAGCCACAGCCCGGTTGCGGCCTGCCTTCTTGGCCTGAAGCAGCGCCGCATCGGCCCGGGCCATCAGGTTGTCCAGGCTGCGGGTGCTCTCGGGACAGGCGGCGACACCGAACGAGGCGGACAGCGCCCAGGAACGTCCCTGCCAGTCCCACGACGATGAAGCGAACCGCTCCCGAATGCGGTTGGCGACCATGAGGGCGGAGGGAACGTCGGCCTCCGGCAGCCAGACCGCAAACTCTTCCCCCCCGATGCGGGCCGCCTGGTCGGTTTCGCGCACCACGTGGTTGATGGTATTGGCGAAGTGCACCAGCGCCGCGTCGCCCGCCGGATGGCCCAGGGTATCGTTCAACGACTTGAAGCGGTCGAGGTCGGCGATGATAATGGCGCCGGTGGCCTGGCCGAGCCGCTTCAAGCGCCGCTCCAGCACCTTGCGATCGGGCAGGCCGGTGAGGTGATCGGTGGAGGCGTCTTTGCGGTCCTTTTCCATCATCATCGCGGCGCGAAACCGTGGCTCCGACTGGTGCAGGATCTCCTTCACTTCGGCCAGCGCCGTACCCGGAAGTGGTCCCGAGGGGAAACGCCAGAAGGCCACGGCCCCGATCGGTTCACCCTGGTCCTGCAGGTGCAGCATGGTGATCTGCGTGCGACCATGCTGGCGCCGGTCGGAGACCAGGTCGGCCAGCGCCTCGCCCTGTACTTGCATCGACCGAGCCGATCCATGAGCCACGCGTCCCAGCGGTCCTTCGTCCGGCAACAGCGTGCCCACGAGCCGCATGTCCGCACCACCGGCAACCGCGGCGACGCGGGCACCGGCAGGCTCGAGCAGCGCCACGACCACGTGCACCTCGAGTACCCGTTCAATGTGATAGGCCAGGCGCAGGGCGATGCTGCGACTCGCCTCTACCGGCGCTGCCTGGTCCTGGGCCATCTGGTGAATGATCGGCCGGCGGGTAAGGCCGTCCAGCAGATACCGCAGATCCTTGTGGGCGCGCTCCAGGTCTCCCGGCGTGTGGATCGGGCTGAGCATGAGACCGGCCACGAAACCGCTGAGGGCCTCGAACACGAGGGTGCCTTCTTCCAGCCGTTCACCGCCACCACCGTCGCGATCCCGCAACTCCATCAACCGATGCTCGATGTGCCGCAGGCGGCTATCGGTAAATTTCGCGGCCGGATCCAGGCTGTGATACCCGGCCAGGCCGGACCCGTGGGGGCCGCCCTCGATGGCCCACGCCCCCAGTGCCTGGTGAGATTGCCGCAGCCAGTCGATCGCGGGATCGGGGAGGAGGTGGGGCGTGACCCGCCTAGCTCCCGGCGGCAACCGTACAACGCCGTTCCGGGAAGCCAGCGCCAGGCCGCCCCCACCGACCGCCGCGGCGATAGCCCACCAGCCACCACGCCACAGGCCCAGGGCGAGGAGTGCCACACCGATGATCACCAGCGAGATGCGTCCCAGAATCTCCCCCTCCCCCTCAGGGTCGATGGTTGATACGACTGGCCGCGGCCGCGGCGCCGAATCCGTTGTCGATATTGACCACCGTGATCCCGGCGGCGCAGGAGTTGAGCATACCCAGGAGTGCCGCGATCCCGCCGAAAGAAGCACCGTACCCCACGCTGGTGGGGACGGCGATGACCGGTGCCGCCACCAGGCCGCCGACCACCGATGGCAGGGCACCTTCCATACCCGCCACCACTATCACCACCGCTGCCTCGCCCAAGCGGTCCTGCGCCCCCATCAAGCGGTGCAGACCGGCCACCCCGACGTCATGCATCCGGTCGACGGCGTTGCCGAACGCTTCGGCCGTCACCAGGGCCTCCTCGGCCACCGGGGCGTCGCTGGTTCCGGCGGATACGACCAGCACGGTGCCGGCGCCCGTCAGCGGTGGCGTGGGTGTGGGGCGAAGATAAACGGTCCTGGCCGTGGGGTTCCACTCGAGCGCGGGAAACAGGTTCTCCAGCGCGCGGGCCTGGGCCTCGTCTGCCCTGGTACCGAGAAACGAGCCCGTGCGCTCGGCGAAGCGCCGGCAGATGGCCGTGAGCTGATCGATGGTCTTGCCTTGGCAGAAGACGACTTCTGCCTGGCCCTGACGAATGGCCCGGTGGTGATCGAGATGGGCGAAGCCCATGTCCTCGCCTGGGAGGTACTTGAGGCGATCGTAGGCCCCCTCGATGGTCACCCGCCCGGCGGCGACATCGTCGAGGAGTAACCGAAGCGTCTCAGGGTTCACGCCACCTGGGCCGTTTGGGGTTCACCGTATTCGGCGAACACGGCCTGGGCCTCAGTCATCGACTCGACCTGAAACAGACGCTGCCGCAAACCACCCGCTCCCGGAAGCCCCTTGGTGTACCAACCAAAGTGCTTGCGGAATTCGATCACGGTCCTGCGGGTATCGCCCTGGAGCCGAATGGCCAGGCGGCCGTGCTCCATGGCCATGGCCATGCGCACATCCGCCGAAGGTTCCGGGATCGGCGCCTCGCCGTTCAGCAGGGCCCTGGCCCGCTGGAATAGCCACGGGTTGCCGAACGAACCGCGGCCTATCATCACCCCGGCGCACGCCGTGTGGGCCCGCATCCGCACGATGTCCTCAGGAGTACGCAGGTCGCCGTTGCCGATGACTGGGGTGTCGAGCGCCTCGACCACGGCGGCGATTTCATCCCAGTCCGCCGACCCGGTGAGCATCTGGTTTCGGGTCCGAGCGTGGAGCGTGAACGCCTTGGCGCCGGCATCCTGCATCCGCAGAGCGATCCCGACCGGGTCGCGGGTCTCGGCGCTCCAGCCGCTCCTGGTCTTGACCGTGACCGGGAGATGGGTGGCCCCCACAACTGCCCGAATGACCCGCTCGACCTGGTCGAGATCCTTGAGACAGCCCGAGCCGCCGTTCCGCTTGACCACCTTCTTGACCGGACAGCCGAAGTTGATGTCGATGAAGTCGGGACCATACCGCTCGGTCACCAACCCGGCGGCCTCCGCCATCGCCTCCGGGTTGGCCCCGTAGATCTGGATGCCGATGGGCCGTTCCTGCTCTTCGAACGAGGCTCCCTGGAGGACCCGGGCAATCCGCCGGCGCAGGGCCTCGGACGAGAGAAACTCCGACATGACGGCGTCGGCCCCAAGCCACCGGCAGACTTGGCGGAAAGGCGGTTCCGACACGCCGGCCATCGGCGCCAGGATGAGGGGGAAATCGACCCCCTTCAGGTACGGCAAGTCCATGGGGCAAAAATACTTAGTACGCCGGACACGGGCAAGCGGCCCGCCTGGGCCGTGGGTTTGACAGTGCCACCCCCGGGGCGGTAGGTTCTGGCGCCTCACCCGCGACCCAGGAGATCCCTTGGCCACAGCGCTCCATGAACTGATCCCCGCCGAGGCGGTGGTCCTCGACCTCGTTGGTGAGACCAAGGACGAGGTACTGGAAGAACTGGTGACCAAGCTGACCCTGACGGACGAGGCTCACCTGGCCGTCCGCCGAGTGCTGGATCTCCGGGAAGCGCAGGGTTCCACCGGAGTGGGCCACGGGATCGCCATCCCTCACGCGCGGTGCGACGAGATGGATGCCCTGCGGATGGCCTACGGGCGAAAACCGGCCGGGCTCGACTGGGACGCCGGCGACGGGCTGCCGGTGCGCCACGTGTTCCTGATCCTGGCCCCACCTATCCACGTATCCAACCAGTATCTCCAGGTCATGGGCGACGTGGCAGGGTTGGTGCACGACTCCGACGTGCGCGATCAGCTGGATACGGTGAAAGACCCCGAAGAGTTCATGGCGCTGCTTCGGCGGCGGGGCGTTTAGGTGCCGACCGGCTTCGGCTCCGCCTGGGGGCTCGCTTGGTTACTTGAGAGTGGGGCGCGGGTTGGAGAATTCTCAATTCTCGATTCCTAATCCTGAGTTCATGTTGATCGCCTCCCGTCTCTCCACCACCCTCGCGGACCGTAACCGGATGGAGCCCCGGCTCGGCCAAGACGGAAGATCCACAGGATGAGCACGACCGACGGCTCCGCAGAACTCATTGCCCTCCAATCGGTGGTGGCTGGGCGCTTCTCACTGGAGCGCGAACTCGGGCGGGGCGGAATGGGAATCGTGTTCCTGGCGCGCGACGTGGCTCTCGACCGGCCCGTCGCCATCAAGCTGCTCCCTCTCGACTTTTCCCGGGACCCGGCCCTGCGCGAGCGCTTCCTGCGGGAGGCCCGGACGGCCGCCAAGCTATCCCACCCGAACATCGTTCCCATTCACCTCGTCGAGGAGCACGGGGACCTCGTGTTCTTCGTCATGGCCTACGTCGATGGCGAGACGCTCGGCCAGCGGGTCCGGCGTGCCGGACCGGTGCCACCCTCAGCCGTGCGTCGCATGATGCAGGAGGTTGCGTGGGCGATCGGGTACGCCCACGAGCGCGGCGTGATCCATCGCGACATCAAGCCCGACAACATCCTGCTCGAGAAAGGCACCGGGCGGGCCTTGCTCGCCGACTTCGGGATCGCGCGGGTGGTAGACGCGAGCGCGATGACTGACCGCCGGGAGATTCTCGGCACTGTGCACTACATGAGTCCCGAACAGGCCTGCGGGGAGCAGGTCGATGGCAGGAGCGACCTATACTCCCTCGGAGCCACGGCGTTCTTCGCGCTCACGGGGCGCCTGCCATTCGAGGCGGCCAACCTCCCGGCGATCATCTACCAGCAGGTGAACGAATCTCCACCCCGTGTCGCGACCCTCGCCCGCGCCACACCGGCCCGGCTTGCCGAAGCCGTCGACCGATGTCTGGCAAAGGAGCCCGCCCAACGCTTCCAGTCAGGCGAGGAACTGGTCGAGGCCCTCGGCGCTGTGGGCGATGTGGCGCGAGTGGTCCCCCCGCCGGTTCGGGTCCTGACTCGTCAGCTCCGGGACGCAGGGGTCGCATTAGGAATCATGGGAAGCGTCACGTTCCTCTTCATCTTCGTCATGGGGGACGACCTGCTCGCTATGCTTCCCACCCGTCCGCTGATGTTGATGTACCTCGTGGGGTTCGTAGTGGTTCTCCCAACACTGTTCCTGTCTCGGCTGTTCCGCGCGACCCGCGCCGTCCTGCGGGCCGGATTTTCCGCCGAGGACGTGTGGAACGCATTGCTAGCTGAGGCCCGTGAGATCCAAGAGGAGGATGCGGTGCGCCCTGGGCAAGGCAATATGGAGCAGCTTCGAAAGGGTCAGGAACGCTGGATCAGGTGGGCTCCGGCAATCGGCGTCTTCGGCATCCTCGCCGTGGCGAATGGTATTGCAACGGGAGACGTGAGGGAGATGCTCATCGGAACGGTTGCCGCCATCGTTGCTGTGGTGCAATGGGGTGCCGGCCCAGCTGTCGAAGCAGACTCCCCGCTGCGCGTCCTCAATCTGGCCGAGCGCCTGATGATCGGCCGGTTCGGCAAGTGGCTCCTGCGGATTGCCGGCGTCGGGCTGAAGGTACCGGATCGTGTGCCGGCCGCTCTCGACCAGCGCACGGAGATCGTCCTCGCGTCCGCCGCCGATCAACTCTTCGACGGCCTCCCGAGCGACGTCCGGCGGCGCGTTCCCGACGTGCCGGCCGTCATTCAGCATCTGCAACGAGACGCAGAAGCTCTGCGTAAACGTGAAACCGCACTGCGCGACGTGCTGGCGCGTGTCGATATCGGGGTGTCCGCCCCCACCGACAGCGGCCGCCGACAGGTGGGCGTCGAGATCGAGGCGGCGCGGGCCAAGGCGCAATCGCGTATGGAGAGTGCCGTGGTCGCGCTCGAAAACATCCGGTTGGATCTGCTCCGGCTGCATGCGGGAGTCGGCTCTCACGACGAACTCACGGCCGACCTGGAGCACGCCCGTGAGATCGCCGACCTAGTGGACGCCGAACTGGCCGCTTCGGACGACGTGGAGCGGTTGTTGTCCGGCCGTGGCACGCCATCCCAACCGTCCTAGCTCGCACAGGATGAGGTGACAGACCCCGACGAGTTCATGGATCTGCGTCGGCGGCGGTAATAGTATCGGATCACAGATTCCCATCGTGCCGAGCCGTGCTTGCGATCCGGCTCAGAAATGGAACTGCCACTGGGCCTTGAACGAATGTTCCGAGCGCAGTGACGACGAGGTCGGCACGACCAAGTCCCAGTTCAGGGCCAGCTTGTTGCGCCCATAGAAGAAGATCTGGATACCAGGGGTGAAGCCCCACACCGTATCGTCAGCCAGATTGGTGTTTCCGTCCGCCCACGACACCCGGAACAACGGCTCAAGCGACATGGTGCCACTGCCGACGGGGAACTTCCAGGCGGCGATCACCTGCCAACTGCGCATCGAGGCGAATTCGTCGCCGGCCGGCAGGTCGATGGCGCCGCCGCC
>SMVY01000076.1 GCA_004357415.1 Gemmatimonadota bacterium | reverse complement strand
GGGACAGATTTACATCCCTCAGGTGAACTGGTTCCTGGCGCTGGCGTGCATCGGGCTGGTGCTGGGCTTCCAATCGGTCTCGAACCTTGCCGCGACCTACGGCGTGGCCGTCACCGCGACCATGACGATCACCACGATCCTGTGGTGTGTCGTCGCCCGCGAACGGTGGCACTGGCCCCTGTGGAAGATCGCCGCCATCGGGACGCTCCTCCTGGTCGTCGACCTTTCCTTTTGGACCGCCAATCTGGTCAAGATTCCCCGGGGCGGTTGGTTCCCGCTGGTGGTCGCCGGAAGCGCCTTCGTGTTCATGACCACGTGGAAGCGGGGACGGACGGTGCTGGCCAACATCATGCGGGAACGAACCCTCCCCATGCAGATGTTCCTGGACGACCTGGCCAAGAATCCGCCCGTGCGCGTGCCCGGAGTCGCGGTGTTCATGACCCACGACACCTTCGGTGCCTCGCCGGTGCTGCTGCACCACCTCAAGCACAACAAGGTGCTGCACGAGCGGGTGGTACTCATGTCGGTGGAGTCGGAAGAAATCCCCACGGTCAGGGGGGAGGACCGGGTGGAGTGGAGCGACCTGGGGCAGGGATTCTATCAGGTGATCGCCCACTACGGGTTCATGGAAACACCGCACATGCCGGAGATCATCGGCCGGCTCAAGGCCGATGGCCTCGAGTTGAAACCCATGGAAACGAGCTACTACCTGGGACGCGAGACGCTGCTTCCGGGAGGGAAAGAACCGCTGGCGTATTGGCGCAAGCAACTATTCATCATTCAATCACGCAACGCCCAGTCGGCCACCGCCTTCTTCGACCTGCCGGCGAATCGTGTGGTGGAGCTCGGGACGCAGATACAACTCTGAGTGCGCAGGAGGTTGTGCGTAGGGGCGGGCGGTAGGGCGGTAGGGCGGTAAGGCGGTAGGGGTTCAAACCGGCACTTGACAGTGTGGGGCCCAGACAGAATCTCTTGGGCTGCCCCGCTTTCATCATCCTTCCGCGGCCTCGTGTTTCTCGATGAGCATGTTGACCACATTCGGGTCGGCCAGCGTCGTCGTGTCGCCCAGCTCGCGGCCCTCAGCGATGTCGCGCAGCAGCCGCCGCATGATCTTGCCGCTTCGGGTCTTGGGTAGGTCGGCGGTGAAGATGATGTCATCCGGCCGCGCGATGGCGCCGATCTTTTCGGTGACGTGTTGCTTGAGTTCCTTCACCAGATCGTCGCTGCCCTCGCGGTCGTCCTTGAGGGTGACGAACGCCGCCACGGCCTGGCCCTTGATGTCGTGCGTCTTGCCCACCACGGCGGCTTCCGCTACCGCCGGGTGGTCTACCAGGGCGCTCTCGACTTCCATGGTGCCGATACGGTGGCCCGACACGTTGAGGACGTCGTCCACCCGTCCCAGGATCCACCAGTAGCCGTCGTCGTCCAGCTTGGCACCGTCGCCGGCGAAGTAGCGACCTGGAAAGCGGCTCCAGTAGGTCTCACGGTAGCGGTCGTCGTCTCGGTAGATGGTGCGGAGCATGCCGGGCCACGGCTCGGTGATGGTCAGGTAGCCGCCGCCGGAGGTGATCGGCTTACCGTCGGTGTCGACCAATTCGACACTGATACCGGGAAACGGCACCGTGGCCGAACCCGGCTTGGTGGTAGTCACACCGGGGAGCGGGGTGATCATGATGCCTCCGGTTTCCGTCTGCCACCAAGTGTCTACGATGGGGCACCGGCCGTGGCCGATGTGCTGGTGATACCACATCCACGCTTCCGGGTTGATGGGCTCGCCGACCGTTCCCAGGAGCCGCAGCTTGGACAAGTCGTGCCGGGCGGGGAATTCCGGCCCCCACTTCATGAAGGTGCGGATGGCCGTCGGTGCGGTGTAGAACACCGTGACGCCATGCTTGGCGCACATGGCCCAGAACCGGTCGCGGTCGGGCCAATCGGGTGACCCTTCGTACATGACGACAGTGGCGCCGTTGGCCAGCGGGCCGTACACCACGTACGAATGGCCCGTGACCCAGCCGATGTCGGCCGAACACCAGAAGACGTCTTCGTCCTTGAGATCGAACACGTACTTGGTGGTGGCGGTTACCTGGGTGAGGTAGCCACCGGTGGTGTGCACTATCCCCTTGGGTTTGCCGGTGGTGCCCGAGGTGTACAGGATGAACAGGAGATCTTCTGCGTCCATCGGTTCCGGCGTCGCCTCGGTCGAGGCGGTGTCCACGATCTCGTGCCACCAGTGGTCCCGGCCTGGCTGCATGACCGTGTCGGCGTCTTCCCCGATCCGGCGGACCACGAGCACGTGGCGCACCGAGGGAGTATCCTCGAGCGCCTTGTCGGCAAACTGCTTGAGTGGCACGACCTTGCCGCGACGATAGCCGCCGTCGGCGGTGATTACCGCTACGGCCTCGGCGTCGTTGATGCGATCCCGAAGCGATTCTGCCGAGAAGCCGCCGAAAACCACGGAGTGGACCGCACCGATACGGGCGCACGCCAGCATGGCGATGGCAGCCTCGGGGATCATGGGGAGATAAATGGCCACCCGATCGCCCTTGCCCACCCCCAGGCCCCGCAGGGCGTTGGCACACCGGTTGACCTCATGGGACAGTTCGGCGTAGGACAACGTGCGGGTGTCGCCCGGCTCTCCCTCCCAGATGATGGCGGCTTTGTCAGCCCGGCCGCCGCTGACGTGCCGGTCCAGGCAGTTGCTGGAGACGTTGAGCTTGCCGCCGACGAACCACTTGGCGTGGGGCAGGTTCCACTCCAGCACGGTGTGCCACGGTTCGATCCAGTCGAGCTGGCCGGCCTCGTTGGCCCAGAACGCCTCGGGGTCTTTGGCGGCGGCCTGGTAGGTGGCTTCGGTGGCGTTGGCCTGGGCGGCAAACTCTTCCGTTGGCGGGAACCTTCGGGTTTCCTCGAGCAGGGTATCGATTTGGCTGGTCATGGGGAGATGTTAGCGTTACCCGTGGAATTTGGGAAGGCCGTTTTTGCGGTGCAGGTCGTTGCGCGGCGGCGAGTTGCAGAATTCCCAACCGGCTGGCGTTCCGCCGGAGAGTGGGCTGGTGATCCAGCTCACTCTTCCAGGCCAACGTGTTGCAACGGTGAGAGTTGCCGATCGTGGCACCGGACTGGCCTCATAACCAGGCGCGGTCCGAGGGGCCGCAGACAATTGAAATTTTACCGCCCGATAAGAGCACACCCGGAGTGATCCGGGGCCGCAAAACTAGAGGTCTCGACCGGCGGTCGAGATAGCTCGGTGCCGAAGGTGGATGGCCACGCGAAGAGGCGTGACGTCGGCGGAAAGAAACCCGTGTGACGTCACGCTTCTTTCCTTTTTGCTGGTCGGGTACGGAGGTTCAGATGGCGACATCGTGCCCGACGACGCAGCAGTACGCTGCGCCAGAAACTCTGGGTCTGGAGACCCGTGACCGCGTCCGCAAGGACGCCATCAAGTTGCTCGACGCCATGCCCGAGGGTGACGGCCTGCTGGTGATCGACTTGGCCACGACGACCAACGTGGACTCGGCCGGTCTCGGGGCTCTCATGCTGATCCAGCGGCATGCGGCGGACCGCCGTCAGTCGGTGTCGCTGGCAAACACCAACGACGAAATACGGTTCCTCCTCATGCTGACGAAACTGGACGAATTGTTCGAGCCGGCGCCGGCCAAGTCTACGGGCTGACACCCGGGCCGGTTCGGCTTCTCAGCGGGATCGGCCTGGGCTATCTTGCCAGATCCGAGGCAGGTCACCGTTCCCGTCCCCTGACGGTACACTTATGGCAGATGCTGAGCGACGCCGCGTCCTGTTCGTCGAGGACGAGCAAGCCCTGCAGATCAGTTACCAGCGTTTCTTCCGGCCGCGGTTCGAGATGGAGTTCGCCGGCACCGGTGCCGAGGCCATGGCCCAGCTCGAGTCCCAGGCCCCGGACGTCCTGGTGCTCGACATGCGGCTCCCCGATACCGACGGCATCGAACTTCTCCGAAAGATCCGTTCGCTCCATCCCGATCTCCCGGTCATCATTACCACCGCCTATCTGAGTATCGAGCCGCAACTCCAGGTGCTCGACCTGGGCTATTCCGGCTACATCGTCAAACCTTTCGACCTCGACGAACTGGGTGCCGCCATTGACGCCGCCGGCTGACGGCTCTTCTCCCCTGCTCGAAGCCCACGGGCTCGAGCGCAGATTCGGTAATACCCGGGCGGTTCGGGGTGTCGATATCACCGTGAGGGGCGGCGAGCTGGTGGCGGTCTTTGGTCCCAACGGCGCCGGCAAGACCACGCTACTCCGTATGCTCGGCGGGCTGGTACGGCCGACCTCCGGCCGGGTCGCGGTCAAGGGCCGCGACTTGAAGTCGTCCGACCCCGAGGTGCGGCGGCCGATCGGGCTGCTGTCCCACCAGTCTTTTCTCTACGACGACCTGACGGCAGCGGAGAATCTGGCGTTTACCGCACGGATCTACGGGTTGGCCGAACCCCGCGGGGCGGCGCTGGAATCGCTGGCCGCGATCGGCCTCGAGCACAAGGCCCACCAGCCGGTGCGGTCGCTCAGCCGCGGGATGGTGCAACGGGTGGCGCTGGCGCGCGCCTTGCTGGCGGAGCCCGAGATCCTCCTGCTGGACGAACCGTTCACCGGCCTCGACGCACCGGCGGCCAGGCACATCCAGGACGTGCTCACCAGCCGGCGGTCGAAGGGTCTCGGCGCCGTGGTGGTCAGCCACCAGTTTGCCGAGGTGTGGGATATCGCCAGTCACATGATGGTGATGATCGAAGGCGCGGTCATCAGGCGCGAGTCGCCGCCGCCGCCGCTCGGCAGCTTCCTGCCGGAATACGAAAGTCTGTTGCGTGAATAGCTGGCTGCGTGTTGCCGCGGCGGTGGCCGGGAAGGACATCGTCATCGAGGTCCGCAGCAAGACGGCCATTGTCTCGGCGGTGGTGTTTGCCGCGTTGGTGTTGATCATCTTCAACTTTGCTCGCGACGCGTCGCTGGTGTCCACCGCGGTGCTGGCGCCGAGCGTGTTGTGGATCACCTTTGCGTTCGCCGGCATGATCGCGCTGAATCGCGGGTTCAATTTGGAGAAGGAGAACGCGGCGCTGGAAGGGCTCCTGCTGGCTCCGGTGTCACGCAGTGCCATCTATGTGGGCAAGCTGATCTCCAACCTCGCGTTCGTCGGCATGGTCGAGGCCGTGGCGCTCCCGCTGTTCGTGCTGTTCTTCAATGTGCCCGTGTGGGGCATCCTCACGGGGCTGATCGGGCTCATCGTCCTGGCGACCATCGGGTTCGTGGCCGTGGGAACCCT
>SMVY01000075.1 GCA_004357415.1 Gemmatimonadota bacterium | reverse complement strand
TCGAGCGTGGCAAAGGCCTGTCTAATGGCGCGCTCCACCGTGCCCGGATCGGGACCCCGGGCAAAGATGAACCCCAGGTAGCGAGACTCCTCAGGCAGGGGCCGAACCCGGGCGCCTCGATGGACGGTCACCGCGATGTCGGTAACGCCCGGAGTGGCCAGCGCGGTCTCCAACCCGTCGATCCTCTGGAACGTCCCCGCCCTGGGGACCGGCAACATCATGACCCCGGAGGCTTGGGGCTCGCGGCTGGGGATGGTGGGCAGGCGGCCCAGCGCCTGTGCCAGGAGGATGGTTTCCAGCGACTTGGCTTCGGGGCCGAACCTGAGGACTTCGCCGCAGCGTCCTCCGATGGGCCTGGCCGCCAGTTCCACCAGCCAGGGGCCTCGGGCGTTGTAGCGCAGCTCGACGTGCACCGGACCGCGCACCAACCCCAGTGCGGTGCAGGCGGCTTGGGCCGTGTCGTGCAGTGCCGCCTGAACCGGGGCGCTTGCTTGCGATGGAGTGAGGTAGATCGTTTCGGCGAACGTGGGGCCCTCGAGCGGGTCGGGCTTGTCGAACAGGGCGAGCGTCGTCAGCCGGCCGTCGTCGAGGATGCCCTCGAGGGCGTACTCCTCCCCCGGGATGTAGTCCTCGATCAGGAATGCCTGCTCTGAGGCCGGGGCAGCTTCCTCGAGGATCGCCCGCAACCGGCTGATGGCCTTCGCCAAGGAATCAGTGTTGTCCACCCGCATCACTCCCCGGCTGGCCGACAGACTGACCGGTTTCACCACGGCGGGGAAGCGCACGGTGGCCAGTGATGCGGGATCGATGCGGTCGAAGTGATGGTACGCGAAGCTGGGAATCGGCACCCCGGCCGTGGCCAGGAGTTGGCGCTGGCGAAACTTGTCTCCCGCAGCCTCGACGGCGGCCGGAGGGTTGTGGTCCAATCCCAGTGCCTGGGCCACGTGCGCGGCCACCACCGCCGTCCGGTCGTCCACGCCGAACACCGCCCGGATGGGATGTCGGCGGTGGAACTGCGCCACGCGAGCGACGCATTCCGCGGGCTCGGCAAAATTGAGTGTGAGGAGGGCGTCGGGCTCGTCGGTCGAAAAGGCGGAGTCCTTTTCGGAGGCAACCGTCAGGTCGGCGTCGAGGGCGTCGGCCGCGGCGATGAAGGCGCCCGCCCGGTAGGTCGTCGTGGGGAGCAGCAACAGCAACCGGGAACGGGGTGCCCCCGTCATTGCCGGTGGTTATTTGCTGGTGCTGGAGAAGTAGGGATTGTCGCCGGACCCGTGATCGGTCACGTCGCGGATCCCCGCCAGCGTGGGGATGGCTTTCTTGAGGGCGGCTTCGACGCCCTGCCTGAGGGTGACGTTGGCCATGCCGCACCCCTGGCAGCCGCCGGACATTCGAATGACGACGGTGGCGTCCTGCACGTCGATCAACTCGATCGCGCCACCGTGTTGCGCTACGATGGGATTGACCTGCGTCTGGAAGATGTGCTCGACCTCATCGTACATGGCCTCGTCGTCGAGGACGGGGGCTCGGTCAGGGTCGACCACGATGGCGGCCGAGGTCACCGCGGCGCCCAGGGCGTACTGCACCCGGGGTATCAGGTCGTCCCACGATGGCCCCGCAGGATCGCGCACCACGGTGACCCGGTCGCCCGAGAACACCGCTTCACGGACGCCGTCGACGGCCAGGACGGCTTCCGCCGGAGGGGCCTCAGTGGCCTCCTCGGGCCGAGTGAACTTGCGGGGCCCTTCGTCCAGCAGAAACGGGCGGTCGGCCACGAATGCGCAGCGGAGTTCGTCGATCGGCTCCGCGGAGAGTACCGGTGTAGTCACAGCTGCCTCGGTCGGTCCAGAGTCGTTAGTCTAGAGTCACCCGGCTGCCCCCTAGAGTCAAGTCTAGCCGGATGTGCTGGTCAGGACCGGCCGGCGTCGTACTGAGTAACCCGCGAAAGCACCTTCACTGGGCGCTCCGGGCGGCGGGGTGGGGCTAGAGCGGCCTCGTTGTCCTGGCATGTGCCGGCGATTGACCGACTCCCCCTGGGGGCTCCTCCCCAGAACGATCTCTGTTCCTGTTCACCAACCGCTAACGTCTGGCTACACCACGACCTGGCACGGCTCGGGCGGTTGGCCCAGGATGTCGGCCAGCACTCGTAGCCCCTCCTCCAGCCGCCTTCGGTCCGCGATCGGTCCCAGGCACACGCGAACGGCGTGCGGCGGTGGCGCCCGGCCGGCGATGAAATCCTCCGCCGGCGACACCAGGACACCGCGCATGGCAGCCTGATTCACGAACTCCGAGGTACACCAGGGCTCGGGCAGCGTCAGCCACACCTGCTGGCTCACCGGGTGGCTCACGTCGTCGTACTGCCCCAGCAGTGACTGCGCCAACCGCTGCCGTTCGGCGACCTCACTCCGCTTCCACGCCATGACCCGGTCGGCCGTCCCGTCGAAGATCCACTCGGCGACCACGTCGCCCATCAGGGTAGGGACGCTGAACGTGGTGCTGCTGATGGCCGCTTTGAGGCGATCAACCATGGATGCAGGCGGTAGCAGAAATCCGATGCGTAGTCCCGGCGCCAGGCTCTTGGACGTCCCGGCCATGTAGTAGGCCTCGTTGGCGTAGGCCGACAACGGCGTTTCGTCCGGCAGGAGAAACCCGTAGCTGTCGTCCTCCACGATCGGCACGCCGTACTCGGCGGCAATGGCGGCGATCTCCTTGCGGCGGGTCGCGGGCATTACCACGCCGGTAGGGTTGTGGAGCGTCGGCATGCAGTACAGTGCCTTGGCCGGCCCCGCCTGGCACGCTCGCTCGAACGCCTCCGGCTCTATCCCCTCCCCGTCCATCGGCAGCCCCTTGAGCTTGAGCCGGAGTAGGTGGGCCAGCGACTTCATGCCACTGTAGGTCAGCTTGCCGGTGAAGACCGTGTCACCGGGATTGGTGATGGTGGCGAAGGTGATGGCCATGCTGTGCTGGGCGCCGTTGGTGACCAGTACGCTGTCCGATCTTGCGGCCAGGCCGGCGCGGTCCATCCAGAAGGCGCCAGCCGCCCGTTGCCGCTCGGTGCCTCCCAACGGCTGGTAGTCGATGATGCCGGCTCCGGGGAGCCGGCTGGCCATGCGGGCAATACCGTCGGCCAGCTCCTGGGCGTGGGCCCACGGGCCTAGGTGGTTCGGGGTCAGGTCGATGGGGGCATCGGCGCCGGGGGAGAGAGGCGAGTCCTCCGGTCCGCTCCTGACAAAGGTGCCCCGGCCGACCTCGCCGCTCACCAATCCCCTCCGCTCGGCCTCGGCGTACCCCCGGGTGACGGTGGTGAGCGCCACATCCAGTTCGCCAGCCAGGACTCGCTGGGTGGGGAGTCGCTCGCCGGCAGTGAGTTGACCTCCCGCCAGGTCGGTGGCGATGGCGTCGGCGATGGCCCGGTAGAGTGGTCCGTCGCGGTGCTCGATGTCTGGCGTCCATATTGTCATGCATGCAATGGTAGCACTTGACTGGAAAAAATGCAATACTATGCTTGAAACTAATGCAGGATAATTGCGTTATAATAGCCAGCAGCAAACGGTAGTTAATGGGGTAATTGTATGCATACAATCATGAGTCGTTTGACGATTCCAGGACTCGTGTGGCTGTTCCTCGCCTTCTTGTGGGGTACCACTTGGCTGGTCGTGAGAGTCGGGCTTCAGGACCTGCCCCCCTTCACTTTCGCCGGCGTCAGATTCCTCGTTGCTGCAGTGGTGTTGATCGTGGTTGCCGTGGTGCGCCGCGTCAGCTGGTGCGCCGCACCGTCGGATTGGGCCATGATGATAGGCACGGGCATCTCGGCCATAGGGGTTACCTATGCCTTCCAGTTTTGGGGCATGCAGTACGTGGCTTCAGGGCTGGCCGCCGTGTTGTTTTCTACCATCCCGCTTCTCACCATTCTGATCGCGCACGCGCTACTTCCCGACGAGCCCATGTCCTTCCGCAAAGTCGGCGGCGTGGTACTGGGGACCCTTGGCGTGGCGCTCATTTTCAGTGACCAACTCAGCGGCGGCGGCCCCATGGCGATGTGGGCCATCCTCGGGTTTCTCGTCGGCGCGGTCGCCATGGCCCATGCCCAGGTGGTTGTGCGGGCCAGGGGACATCGGGTAGACCCGGTCCTTCTGGCGGCGGTGCAGACCGCGGTGGGAGGATCCCTACTACTCGGTATCGGGGCTTCAACTGAAGGTCCCCTGGCGGACCAGGCGTGGTCGCTCCGGGCCGTCCTGGCGGTCGGGTATCTCTCGGTCCTGGGGACCGCCGTGGGGTTCGTCGCCTTGTACTACCTCCTGCGGCGCATGCAGGTCACCCGGGTCAACTCCATGATGCTGGTACACCCACTGGTGGCCATCGTACTCGGGTGGTTGGTGCTTGGCGAGCAGCTCAGTTGGCCAGTCCTGGTCGGCGCCGGCGCAATCGCGGTCGGATTGGTCCCCTTGCTCCGTCCGTCGCCGCGGACTGCGGCGCAGGCACCCGATCTGGTGAGAACCGGCGAGTTCCAGGCCCAAGGGGTAGGGGACTGACGGATGGGATGGAGCTGTGAAGGGCGTAGGGCGTATCGGAGGCTGCCGGAAGGAGGGAGTGCGGAGTGCGGTGGAGGTCTGCAGTCGCTTCGGCGACAGTTCACCGAGCAACTTGATCTGCGAGCGGTCCACCAGAATAGCGACGGATCTGAACAACACGACGAGGCGGGACTTGGACGTGGGCGTGCGCGCCCCAAGGAGGGGATATGACAGCGATTACCCAAGGACATGGCGAAGTGCTTGACGGGCGTTATCGCCTGGAACGCGAGCTCGGCCGCGGCGGGATGGCCACGGTATTCCTGGCCGAGGATCTGCGGCACCTCCGGCAGGTGGCGGTGAAGGTGCTACACCCCGAGTTGGCCAGTAGGGTCGGGGTCGACCAGTTCCTCCACGAAATCCAGGTGACGGCCAGGCTGCAGCACCCCAACATCCTGCCACTGCTCGATTCGGGCACCAAGGATGGGGTACCCTACTACGTAATGCCCTACGTTGCCTGCAAATCACTCAACCACTCCAGGTACCACGGTCGGAAGCGGCCGCTCGAGGACGTCTATCGCCTCACCCGGCAGGTGGCGGACGCGCTCGACTACTCGCACGCCAACGATATCATCCATCTCGACATCAAGCCGGAAAACATCCTGCTGTCGGAGGGGCATGCTTACGTCGGTGACTTCGGCATCGCCCGCGCAGTGTGTGATCGGTGCCTGGCCGAGGGACGGGAGTATTCCCCATTTGGTACACCGGAATACATGAGTCCGGAACAGGCAACCGGGGCGGACGTCCTCGATGGTCGAAGCGATATCTACAGTTTGGCCTGTGTGGTCTACGAGATGTTGACCGGCGCTCCGCCGTTCCGCGGCATCACCGCCGAAGCGGTGCTGTTCCATCAGGTGACCAGTCAGCCACGGTCAGTTACCGCGGTTCGGGAAGATGTCCCGCCATCAGTTGACGCCGTGATTCTCCAGGCCCTGGCCAAGCTTCCCGGGGAGCGGCCGGCTACGGCCGGCGCGCTGGCGACCGCACTGGTCGAAGCAGCCGGAGCATCCCGATGGCATCCGGTGGCGACAGGGAGTCGTGGGTCCCGTCGGCCAGCGAATACCCCGGGATCTGTCGTCGAACTCATTTAAGGAGATTACGTGACGCCACTCTCGATGTCCCAAGTGGATGCCTTCACCACCACGCCGCTGGGTGGCAACCCGTGCGCCGTAGTGTTCGAGGCGGACGCTCTTGAGACTAACACCATGCAGGCCATCGCTCGCGAGATGAACCTATCGGAAACGGCATTCGTACTCGAATCGGACCGGGCCGATGTGCGGGCACGATACTTCACCCCGGCGGAGGAGATCCCCTTTGCCGGGCATCCGACCATCGCCACGTTTTACGCCCTGATCGAGTCGGGCAGGCTGCCGTTCTCCGGACCGGTGCAGAGCTACACGCTGGAACTACCGGTCGGTGTGATCGACGTGGAGGTTCACGGTGATGACGGTGTGCCAGCGCGGGTGGTCATGTCACAGCGCGCTCCGGAGTTCCTCCGGCAATACGGACCAGAGGAGGTATTGCCGCTGTTCGGATTGCGTCCGGACGACCTCCTCCAAGGTGCAATAATTCAAACCGTGAGCACCGGTACGCCGCAATTGATGGTGCCGCTCCGGAATTCGGACTCCTTGCGCCAAGTGGAGATGAACGTGGTCGCCTATCGGGCGCTCCGCGAGGCCGGCGATTTCTTCAGCCCGCATTTCTTCATTCTCGAGGGGGCCACCGCCAAGGGAAATACTTTCTCCCGCCATCTGGGTGTCCCGCCCGATATGGTCGAGGATCCGTTTACCGGCTCCGCCACCGGCGGGATGGGCGCCTACCTGTGGCACTACGGCTTGATTGCCAAACCGGCCTTCGTGGCCGAACAGGGTCACTGGATGGACCGACCGGGCTCCGCTACCGTAGAGGTCGTGGGGCCACCTGAGTCGATTGGGACCGTGAGGGTAGGAGGACCCGCGGTCACGGTCATGGAAGGGATTCTAAGAATCTAGCAGGATTTCATTTAAGGCGTCCGCCTAGTGGACCGTAACCGTTAGATCGTTGATACAGCAGCCGGGCCGACGGGTGTTGGTCCGCAGATGAATCCGTGGTTCGGCGCCTGCGGCGGGGGACCATGAATGGTCCTGGGGTGTTCCGTTGTTTACGACGGATCGCGCGGCGCCGAGCCGACGTTTCAACGTCGGAACACTGTCCCAGCTGAATCGCTTATTCTATGCCCGGTATTTCGGTTACACTCCGTTAGCGCGCCATCAAACGCCAGGCCAAGACACCAAACATTGCCAGCAGGACAGCCACCCAGATCGCCGCACGCACGATGGTTCGCAGCGCCGTGACCTGTTTCTTCCTATGCCGCGCCGGGCGCTCGCGCTCGCTGATGCTCTCCATGAGAACGATCCGCGCCGGCTGCTCAAGCGACGCCCGGTTCCGGCGCGGTTTGCTCCGGCTCGGGAGACGGGGGAGCCTCATGGAAGCGAGGCCCGCCCCAGCATGTTACTGTCCGTGCCGAACCACACGGATTGTGTGGCCTGGTGGTACACCATGTGCCGCACCGAGCCGCCGCCACTGGGTATGGCGCTCTGGGCCACAAACGTTTCCGAGACAGTGTCGAATCCGACGAACAGGTTGGGCGAGGGGCCCGTTTCCACGAACCAGACGCGATCCCGGTCGTCGACGGCCATGCCGTACGGCCTGCTGCCGGCGGCACTGGGTGCCGGCCATTCGCTGACATCACCTGTAGTGGGATCGTAGCGCCCCAGCGCTCCCTGCTGATAGTCCACGTACCACACGGCCCCGTCCGAGGTCACGACGATTCGCCTGATGCGGGAATCGGTGTTCGGGGTTTCGATCTGGCGGAGGATCATGGTGTTCGGGTCGACGGTGGCGATCATGTTGCTGCCGAACAGTGTCGCCCACGGGCGGCCATCGGTATCGACCACGATACCGTATGGCCGCGCGTGGGGCGTTGGTACTGG
>SMVY01000074.1 GCA_004357415.1 Gemmatimonadota bacterium | reverse complement strand
CGCAGCTTCTACCAGGCTCGCTGTCGTGAGGTTGGCGTACACGGTCTCGGAGGTGATGCCGTGCTCGGCGAGGGAAACTGTCTCGGGTTGGATGGCTACGTCGTCCGTGTGCATGTGGTCCCCGCGCGCCATGCGCGCCGCAATTACAAAGAAGGCCGCGCCGCGGAACGGTGGGCGCGCACGCGCTCCTGCGCATCCACCGCCGCGATGACGGCCATGTTCACGATATCGTCCACGTCCGCCCCCCGCTGCAGCACGTGGATGGGCTGTGCCAAGCCCACCAGAATCGGCCCGATGGCCCGTGCCTCGCCCAATCGGCTCATCAATTTGTAGCTGATATTGGCCGCGGTCAGGTCTGGAAAGATCAATACGTTGGCCGTCCTTTGCAACCGGGAAAACGGGTAGACCTTGGTCAAAATATCCGCCACCAAGGCCGTATCCGCCTGCATCTCGCCGTCCACTTCGAGGTCGGGCATGGTCTCGTGGAGCCGGCGGACCGCCTCGGCCACCTTGGCCTGGCTGGGGTGGCTGACCGAGCCGAAGTTGGAGAAGGACAACATGGCGATCCGGGGCTCGATGCCTAGTTGGCGGACGAACCCGGCGGTGGCGGCGGCGATGTCGGCCAGGCGGTCGGCATCGGGATCGATGTTGACCGTGCAGTCGGCGAAGAAGTAGGTCTCGTCGCGGTGGATCATCATGTAGATACCCGCCAGGGCACCAGCCGCTCGTCCGGTTACCTGCAGCGCCGGGCGGATGGCGTCGGGGTAGTGCAGGTGCTGTCCCATCACCACCGCATCGGCAGCCCGCTCGGTGACCATCATGGCCGCGAAGTACTCTGCCTGGTGCATGCGGCGTCGGGCCTCTTCCTGGGTGATGCCCTTGCGCCGGCGCCGTTGCCAGAACCGGTCACCGTAGGCATCACGCTCGGGCGCCGTGGCCGGGTCGACCACCTCGATCCCGTCAAGCGTGATCTCGAGTTCGGAGGCCGTTGCCTGGATGTCCGCCTCGGGACCGATCAACAGCGGGATGACGCTGCCTTCGTCCGCCAGGATGCGCGCGGCACGCAGCACCCTGGAATCGGACGCGTCGGTCATGGCCACCCGCTGGGGCGAGGCGGCCGCCCGGTCGATCAGACCGCGCATCACGGCTCGGGCGCGGCCCAGGCGCGACTCCAGTTTGGCACGGTAGGCGTCCTGGTCGAGCGGTCCCTTGGCGGCGCCGCTGTCGATGGCGGCCTGCGCCACCGCCGGCGCCACCCACAGGAGCACACGCGGATCGAACGGCTTGGGGATCAGGTAGTCGCGGCCGAACCGAAGTGATTCGAGTCCATACGCGCGCAGCACCACCTCGGGGACGTCTTCTTTGGCGAGGGCCGCCAGCGCCTGGGTGGCGGCCATCTTCATTTCTTCGTTGATGGCGTTGGCCCGGACGTCGAGGGCGCCACGGAAGATGAAGGGAAACCCGAGAACGTTGTTCACCTGGTTGGGGAAGTCGGACCGGCCGGTGGCTATGATGGCATCAGGCCGCGCCCGGAGCGCCTCCGCCGGGTCGATCTCCGGTTCCGGATTGGCCAGCGCGAAGATGATCGGATCGGGCGCCATGGCCCGAAGCATGTCGGCCGTGACCGCGCCTGCGACCGACAAGCCGACGAACACGTCGGCGCCGACAAAGCACTCCTCGACCGTGCGTTTGCCGCTGTCGGTGGCAAAGCGTGACTTGTACTTGTCCAGGTCCGTCCGGCCGCTGTGGAGGACGCCCTTGCTGTCCGTCATCAGCAGGTGTTCGGGCCGCACCCCCAGGCGGAGGTAGAGGCCCGCCGAAGCGATGGCCGCGGCCCCGGCGCCGATGAACACAACGTGGACGTCTTCGATGGCTTTGCCGACGCATTCCAGGGCGTTGAGAAACGCGGCACCAGAAATAATGGCGGTCCCGTGCTGGTCGTCGTGAAACACGGGAATCGAGAGCCGCTCCTTGAGCCGCTCCTCGACCTCGAATGCCTCGGGTGACTTGATGTCCTCCAAGTTGATGCCACCGACCGTGGGTTCGAGCATCTCGCAGAAGTGCACGATCTCGTCCACGGTGGTGGCGTTGATTTCCAGGTCGAATACGTCCAGATCGGCAAACGACTTGAACAGCACGCCCTTGCCCTCCATGACCGGCTTGCTCGCCAGGGGCCCGATGTTACCGAGGCCGAGAACGGCCGATCCGTTCGATACCACGGCCACCAGATTGCCCTTGGCGGTGTAGCGGTAGGCGTCTTCCGGGTGGGCCTCGATGGCCAGGCACGGCTCGGCCACGCCCGGCGTGTAGGCCAGCGACAGGTCGCGCTGATTCTGGGTCGGCTTGGTGGGCACCACCTCGATCTTCCCGGGCCGGCCGGATTCGTGGTAGCGGAGAGCTTCGGTCTGCTTTTCAGTCATAAGCCATGAGCTTGGAGCTGGGGGCTAGGAGCCGTGGCGGAGTGCCACCGGGCGGACAGGGAACATGGATGGAGATTGGTCGGATGGCCAGTGGCGGACAGGCGGTTCAGGCGGTAGGAGTTCAAACAGGCGCTTAACAGTCGGTACCTCACAGGCAATTCCTTGGGCTGCCCTCGCCGCCCTCGCTGCCCTCGCTGCCCCCGCCTCTATCTGCTCGCCGTCAGGTCCGCCTCGAAGTGATACAGCTGCTGGACCGTGTTGCGGTCGCGGGCGGTGGGGCCTGATACGGGGTCTGGGGCCATCAGGTCGTTGGGATTGGGGGAGTGCTTGAACAGTCCCATGGCGTGACCCAGCTCGTGGGTCACGGTCAACCGCAGACAGGCTTGAGTCGCCGGCCCCTCCGGATCGAGAGTCCGTGGTACCACGCGGATATGAAACGGGAGCACAATGGTGGACCCGACCAGGGGTGGGAACGTGGTATCCCCGGTGCATTCGGGCGCCATGCTGCCAAGACGGATGGCCCGCGCGGCCGCGGGCGGGATGGTCACGCCGACCAGGACGTCGGCCGTCGCTGAATCCGGCACCAACACGGCGTCGAACTCCTGGTAGAGGAATTGCCTCTTCCAGGTGTCGATGCCCGCTTGGGTGTTGGCCGGCATGCTGAGCGTGTCCTGGACCCATACTCGCACGGTGTGATCCTCGGGCCAGTGGAAGGTCAGGGAGTCGATGCCCACCACCAGGCGCCAGTCGTAGAAATTGCTCCGCGACGGGTTGCTGATGTCGCCGCAGCCGCCGGCGGCCACGGCCGCCGACAGGGCCAGGATAATGTTGGAACGAGAGCTCATCGACGGCCTCCCATGGCTATACCCACCGCGAGCCCCAGACGATGCACCTGCTGGGTCTGGGAAAATCCCTGTCGTTGCAATTCGTCGGTGGTGAATCGATGAAAGTCGTAGCGCAGGGTGACGCTGAGATCGATAGCCGACGATACCGGCCGGCGGTACTGCGCCCCCAGGCCCAACAGGAACTTGAGCGGTCCGCCCTGCAGGAACATGCCCCTGTCCTCTGACGGGAGATACTTCAGCACCCCGACACTGGCGCGCCAGCGGAACGGTGGCTTGAACAGCGGGCCGTCGAGGCCGATGGTGGCCGAAAATGTGCGCAGCGTCCCCAGCTTGGTGGAGCCTTTCCCTTTGGTATCCGCCGAGTATGATCCGGTGGTGAATTGGAGTTCGATGTCGACGTCGTAGCGGGGGAATACCTCGGTGGCGCCGCCCACCATTATGGTCGGGGCGATGGCCGGTTGGGTAGTGATTACGTCGCTGACGATCACGTCCTCGACCAGCTTGGAGCTCCAGGTAGCGCCCAGGCCTGCGTAGAAGGTCGACGAACTCTGGGCGGCGAGCGCCGAGGGCAGTAGCAGGCTGGTCAGGAGAAGGGCGGTTCGCATGGGGCGTAAAGATGACGTCGAATGGTGGCCGGGGTCAACGGTGGCGCCTGGCGCCGGTCCGAGCGTAGCCCCTGAGCCGCGCCAGCATCCGGCGATCGAGGGTGACCTCGTCGTCGCCCTTGGGGGTCTCCAGGATCTTGACCACATCGACGAATCGTGGGTCGCGCATGATGCGCCGGAACGGTCCCGGCCCCAACGACCCTTGGGCAATGAGTTCGTGCCGGTCCCGGTGAGACGCGAACGGGGTCTTCGAATCGTTGAGGTGGAGACAGTGGAGGTGCTCGAGACCGATGATGGCATCGAACGCCTGCCACACGCCGTCGTAGTCGTCGACCAGGTCGTACCCGGCGGCGTACAGATGGCAGGTGTCGGCACAGAATCCGATGCGGTGGCGGTGCGCTTGCGGCACCAGCCGGCGCAGCGCGGCCAGTTCTTCGAACGAGCGCCCCAGGGCCGTGCCCGATCCCGCGGTAGTTTCGAACAGGACCATGACTTCGCTCCGGGCGCGTTCGAGCGCGGTGGTGCAACCTTCTGCATTCCGCTCTAGCCCTGCCTCCCGGTCATCGATATAGTTGCCTGGGTGCGACACCACGCCGGCGATGCTCAGTTGGTGACAGCGCTCCAACTCGGATACCAAACTGGTTATGGAGCGGTCCCTTAGCGCCGGGTCAGGTGATGCCAGGTTGATCAGGTACGAATCGTGCGCAAGCAACCCGTTGAGGCCGCTGCGGTTATACACTTCGATGAAGTCGCGGCCGGTCGATCGGTCGATTTCGGGGTCCCGCCACTGATTGGGGTTCTTGGTGAAGACCTGAATGGCGCTGGCCCCGATGGCAACCCCTCGTGCCGGGGCGAGCGCTACGCCACCCCGAATCGAGACATGCGCACCCAGTCGTTCGCCCGGGGGCTCCGGCGCCGGGGGAGCTACTCGTGCGTGTCCCTGCTTCACTCTTGGCATCGAATGGAATCTATTTGGGGATGACGCACACCGCCGCCAACACGCTGGCCCGTCCGCGGGTCCTCCTTCTCGGCGACCCGATGAGTCGGCCCGAGGGGTTGGAACGTGCGCTGGTCCGTGGAGGGTTCCAGGTGACGGAAGGAGACTTGCTGCCCGGGGTCGAGCCGGTCGGTGATCTTCCCCAGCTGGTGGTGATCGCAGTGCCCCAGGCCGACGCAGCCTTGCGGCAGGTGGTCGATCTTCTCGAGCCCGAGTGCTGGCGTGGCGTTCCCACGGTGGCACTCCTGGCTTCGGGCGATCCTGCGGGTCTCGTTCGCGCGCTGGAGATGGGTACCTCTGACGCCATGATCGGCGAGGTGAATCTCGGCGAGTTGTGTGCCCGGTTGGAGGCCCGGTTGATGACCCGGGACGAGTTGGGCGACATCCACCAGATGCAGCGGGTACACGAGATGATGTTCGACATCTTCGAGGAGTTGTCGGGTACCCATCGCCAGGACGAAATCATCCAGACGCTGGTACGCCGGGTCGGGCACGCGCTCGATGTGGCGCACTGCGCCTTCCTGCTGGCCCAACCAGGCGAAGAGTACGGCCGGATCGTCGCGGTGTACGAACAACCCGGGGTACGCGACCTCAGGGTCGAGTTGAAACGCTACCCTGAAGTCGTCGAGGCCATCCGGACCAATTCAGCGGTATTCATTCCCGACATCCACCAGCATCCGATGCACGATGCCATCAGGGAAACCTGGGTGGAGCAGGGTGTGCAGGTAGACATCCGCAGCGTGGTGGCCCTGCCGGTGAAGCTGCAGAGCTCGGTGACCGGTGTCTTCATCCTGCGCACGGTCCAGGGCGACCCGCCGCTTACCACGCGCAAGGTCGGGCTGGCCGAGACGCTGGTCCGCGTCGCGGCCAAGGTGCTGGAGGGCGAAGAGCGTCGCGAGGCGATCTACCGGCGGCAGACGAGCGTTCCGCTGCGCGATCCGCTCACCGGCGTCGGCAGCATGGACGCGCTCGACCGGCGCATCCGCGAGGAATTTGAGCGGGCGCGCCGCTACTCGCTGAGCTTCAGCCTGATCCTGTTGGACATAGACGGCCTACAAGATTTCAACGACCGGATGGGGACCGAGCGGGGCGACCGGTTGTTGACGGACTTGGGCTCGCTGCTGCAGGAAGAATTGCGGGCTCCGGATTTCGTGTCGCGCTACGGGGGTGACGAGTTCGCGTTGATCCTGCCGGAGACGGATCTCGAAGGCGCCCGGCAGTCGGTGCACCGGGTACGCAACCGGATAGCGGTGCAGCCCCTAGCCGATCTCGACGTGCGCGAACGACCCCACCTCACCGCCGGTATCGTCACCTTCCCCCACCCGTCAGCACTGCAGACCGAAGACCTCTTTGCACTGGTCGAAGCGGCACTCCTGCGAGGGAAGGCGCAGGCCCAGGAACGCATCGGTACGGCCGAGTCGGTGGCGTCCTAGTTCGACCGCGTACGGAGCCAGGCCGTAGGGTCGAGAGCGATCCCCTGAGCCCCCCGGATCTCGCGGATCTCGAAGTGCAGATAGGGCCCGTACTGGCTGTTGCTGCCGCCGACGGTGCCCACTACCTGACCTTTGGTGACCTCGTCGCCCACGGCCACCAACGCCTGGCTCAGTTGGGCGTAGAGCGAATAGTGCGCTCCGTGGTCGACCACCAACAGCAGTCCGTACGTGCCCGCCCGTTGGATGCGGATCACCGTGCCGCCGGAGATGACCCTAATTGGCGTGCCCTCGGCCGCGCTGATGCCGATGCCGTTGTGCCGCAGGACCACCCCGTCCGGTTGGCGGTCGCGTCCAAAGTTGAACACGATACGGCCCTCCACCGGCCAATCGAGCTTGCCGATATCCGCAGTGGTGATGGTGCTGGGTCGCGACGGCCCGGCCCGCCGGGCGGCCGCGATCAAGGTGGTTATTTGCCGGTTGAGGTCCGCCTCGTCGCGCTCCAGCTGGGTAAGTTGGCGTTCCGTTTCCTGGCCCGTGCGGCGCAACTCGCGCAGCCGCCGTTCGCGGGCGTTGGCCAAGCTGGTATACCGATTCAATTCAGCATCACGCTCAGCCCGGCTGCGGTCGAGGTTCGTTCGCAGGCCGAGGAGTTCGTTCCGGCGGATGGCGACCCGGTCTCGCAGGTCCTCGACTTCCGTGAGCAGCGCCTGGTCGTGCCGGCTGGTGAGATAGAGGTACTTGTACCGGCTGATGAGGTCGCCGAACGACTCGGCCGACAACAGCACCTGCCAGGTATACATGGCGCCCCGTTTGTAGATGTCCACCAGACGCCGCTCCAGAACGGCGTAGGCTTCCACCATGTTGTCCTGCGACAGCACCATTTCGGCGCTCACCCGATCGACCTG
>SMVY01000073.1 GCA_004357415.1 Gemmatimonadota bacterium | reverse complement strand
CGGCTACAGCAAGATGGTCGACGCCATGGCTCCGACCATCCCCATCCGCGACCGGCGACACATAGCGCTGCTGCAATTGAGCCGGGTCCTGTTTCTGTACTTCGTGCAGGCCAAGGGATGGCTCGACGGCCGGGAGGATTTTCTGCGCACCGAGGTGGACCGGTGCCTGGCGTCGAAGCGGTCGGTCCAGCGTCACCTGCTCCACCCTCTGTTCTTCGGAATCCTGAATCGTCCGGTGGCGGCTCGGAGTGCCTCCGCCCGGAACTACGGCCGGATACCGTTTCTCAATGGCGGTCTGTTCTCGCCACACTTTCTCGAGCGACGGCACAAACTGGTCATCGCCAATGCTTGCTGGCGCGATGTGTTCGACGATGTGTTCGAGCGATATCGCTTTACCGTTACCGAGGGTGTCGATCCCCACACCATCGCGCCCGACATGCTGGGGAGAGTGTTCGAGGGCCTGATGCAGTCGGGTGAGCGCAAGTCCACCGGGAGTTACTACACGCCGGCGTCGCTGGTGGACGAGTTGCTGCACCACAGTTTCGGGGCCTTCGCGGCGAGCCGAATGGGAATCGATCACGCCAGCGCCACCGCCATGATTCGGGAGCGCTCGCCCGATCTGCGGCGGTTGTGGACCGACGTCACGGTACTCGACCCCGCCGCCGGATCCGGGGCCTTCCTGCTCGGCGCGCTCACCCTGCTGGCCGAGTTGCGCTTCGGCGACCGGGGCCACACGGCCGCGGCCAGGCGTCGCATACTCCGGCGCCACCTATTCGGAGTAGACAAGGACCCCATGGCGGTCAGGCTGGCCGAACTGCGCCTGTGGCTGGCCATCGTCGCCTTGGAGAAGGACGGACCTTCGAATCGGGTGCGCCCGCTGCCGAACCTCGACTGCCTGGTGCGGCAGGGCGATTCGCTGCGCGATCCGCTCGGTGCCGCCTACGGATCGCCACTCTCGCCGCAGATAGACGCACAGGCGCACGCCAAGCTCCGCCGCCAGGTGTTCGAGTCGCACTCCACCATCAAGGCGACCCACGCCCGGAGGCTGCGTGCGGCCGAGGTCGAGGCCACTCGCACTTGTCTGACTACGGCGGAGGCCCGGCTGCGACGCATGCTGGCGGAGTGTAAAGTTCAGGCCGGCGACCGAAGCCTGTTCGGCGAGCGCCGCGGTCCGGACGAATCGATACGAAAGCGCGTCACCCGTATCCGTGATGGGCTCAGGACGGTGCAACGCTATCGCAGGAAGTTGGACCGCGAGGGGTCGCTACCCTGGTTCCATTTCGAAGGTCACTTCCCAGACGTGTTCGCCCGCGGCGGTGGCTTCGACCTGGTGGTCGGCAATCCGCCGTGGGTTCGGGCTGAGGAACTCAACCGGGATGAACGCCGCCACCTGAAGGAGCGCTACACCTGGTGGCGAGGAAGCGGCGGAACCGGCTATGCCCATCAACCGGACCTGGCCCTGGCGTTTCTGGAGCGCGGGCTGGAACTCACCGCCCCCAACGGAGTACTGGGATTCCTGGTGCCGGCCAAGTTGCTGACGACCGGCTACGCCAAGACGGCAAGGGTCGAGTTGGCGCGCACGACGACGCTTCACGTACTGGCCGATCTCAGCGACGCCCGCGGGGCGAGCTTCGAAGCGACGACCTATCCTCTGGCCATCGTGGTCGGCAAGAGAGCCCCTCCGGACGATCACCAAGTTCAGACGAGCCTGGGAGGGGGATCCCAACGAAGCGGGACCATAGCCCAGCGTTACCTCAAACAAGCAATGCGGTGGTCGCTTGCCGGTGACGCCAGCCAGCGAGTGGCGGACCGGCTGGGCGAGTATCCCAAAGTCGAAGGGTGTCTCACCTGCCGCCTGGGAGTGAAGACGGGGGCGAATCGGGTGTTTCTTCAAGCGGCTACCGACGTGGCCAGGGGACGGTTCCTGCGACGGGCCATTCGTGGGCGCGATGTCAGCGCCTGGCAAGTGGCCGACGGAATCCCCATGCTGTGGCCCTGCGATGAAGGTGGCCGCCCGCTGGAGCGGCTACCCGACGCACTGAAGCGGCACTTCGACCGGCACGCGCGGGTGCTCAGGGCTCGCGCCGACTTCCGCCGAGGCGCCGTGTGGCAATTGTTCCGTACCGGGCCTGCCTCGGCCGCTCACCGCGTCGTTTGGGCAGACTTGGCCCGCCGGTTGGAGGCCGTTCCACTAACAGAGCCGGAGCAGCGCGACGTCATCCCGTTGAACAGTTGCTACCTCATCGTTCTTCCCTCCGCGAATCAGGCGGTGGCGCTGGCGGCCTGGTTCAACAGCACACCGATCAGGAGCCTGGCCCGGAGGACCGCGGACGTTGCCCGTGGGGGCTACGCCCGGTTCAACGCCGCTCTGGTCGGCGGCCTGCCGCTACCGGCCGGCGTGTTGGACGACCCGACCCTGCAGCGCCTCGGTCGGCGGGCGCTGGCGGGCGTGGCCGTGCAGCAAGCGCTCGACCAATACGTGGCCCAGAGCCTGATGCTGGGCGAGTCCGACCGCCGGGCGCTCGAGCGTCTCGACTGATAGATGCCCTCACCCGTCCACGCAGAACGGAAGGGCCCCGGGCCGGTAACGTCTGTGCTCGAAGCTGGGCCCGAGAGTGACTGCTCGATGGTGGCCCGGGCGCTAGCGAATTCCTTGGCGCCAGGGGAGGCGGAGTGCCAAACGCCCGACTGGCTGCGCCCGGACCAAGGGGCAACGGTCCGCCGGGTGATTCACGCCTTGGCGTTGTTTCGCGGGTGCCTGCTGGCGGATCCGGTCGGGACCGGTAAGACGTACATCGCCCTTGCGGTGGCCGCGCTGGTGAATGGGCCGCGGGATACCTGTTGCATCGTGCCTCCATCACTGGTGGCGCAATGGAAGACCGTCGCCGAGCGCGTCGGGGTGGGGATCCAGACGTGGTCTCACGCTCGCCTCAGCCGGATGCGTCCGCCACCCGCCACGTCCGGTTTGGTCATCATCGACGAGAGCCATCACTTCAGGAATCCCGGCACCGTTCGCTACCGAACGCTGGCGCCGTGGATCACCGGCAAGCCCACGCTCATGTTGAGCGCCACGCCGGTCGTCAACAGCGCCGAAGACCTGATGCATCAACTTCGGTTGGCCGTCCGCGGCGATGCGCTGCGGGCCTGCGGCGTTGGGTCATTGGAGGAAGCCATCCGCCAGGACGGGCCCCACGCCGCGTTGGGAAACCTGATCATCGTGGGCTCCATCAGCGGGGATCATTCTCGGCCCGGCGTTCGACAATCGACGTGGCGCTGGCCGCTTCGGGATGCCAACGATCTCGCGCCGGTGATGAGCGCGATTCGCCGGCTCGAATTGTCGGCCGAGGACTCCGTGGCGCGGCTCATCCGAGGAGTGTTCTGGCGGGCACAGGCCTCGAGTCCCCAGGCACTCAACACGGTGGCCAAGCGCTATCAATCACTCCTGCTGCACGCGCGTGATGCGGCCGCAGGCGGAAAATCGTTGAGTCGCGCCGCGCTGCGGGACTTCACCTCCGATGCCCCGGAGCAACTGGTCATGTGGTCGCTTGTGGCCGCCGGCGAGGGCCCCAGCCAACTCCCGCAAGCCGATCTCCCGAAAATTTCCGACCTCCTGCGGATGACGGGTGGGCAACGGGGAACGGCGGACGCGAAGGTCCAGGGGTTGCGCACCCTTCTCCAAGACGGCAAGCGATCGCTCATCTTCGTCAGCTTCACATCGACCGTCGAGTACCTCCGGCGCGAGTTGCGGGACGTGCCCCTCGCGTGGTGCACGGGGAGTGCCTCGGGCATCGGGAACACCAGGGTGACCAGGGAAGAGGTCTTCGCCTTCTTTCGCCCGCAGGGAGGCCGGCCGGCGTGGGCGATACCGCATGCGCCGAGAGTGCTCATCACCACCGACGTCGCCGCCGAGGGGTTGGACCTTCATACCGCCGAGCGGGTGGTGCACTACGATCTCCCGTGGCACGAAGTGCGGGTGGAGCAAAGGAATGGGAGGGCCGTCCGTGCCGGATCGGTTCACCGCCATGTGGCGATCGTTCGGTTCGAACCTCCAGCGCCACTCGATCGTGAGCTGCAGTTGCTCGCCACCCTCGACCGCAAGGACCAGATCGCCAAGCGCCTGGGGCTGACCGCGGCGGGGAGGGAGCGGTGGCGCTGGCGGGCCCGAATCGTCGAGGAGCTTGGCGGTAGGCCCGAGCGCCGGGGAATAGCCGTGGCGCCTCTCGGCCCTAGCGGCGTTCTCGCCGGCTTGGCCATTCGAGGCAATTACCGGACGTTTCCGGGCCTGCGTGACTGCGCTCGCGGGCTGGACGTTGCCGGGTGGTTTCCCGGCACGCCGTCGTGGTTCAGCATCCTCGTGTGGGTTCATCGGAATGGGTGGACCGACGATCCGGGTGTGGTGACGGAACGACTGACCATGGCCCACTCGTGTTCCGCCATGCCGCCACCGTCCGGTGCCGACCAGAACGAAGCTCTTGATGCCGTAAGGCGAGTGGCGCGAGAGGTTGGTGACCGCATGCGGCGCGGGCGCTGGGCGGCGACCCAGCCAACACACGGCCTGCGGCCGCTCATCTACCGTTTGCGTCATGAGGCCGTCCGCGCCGCGCGCGACCGCGATGGAGCGAGCCTCAGGCGCTTGGACGATGCCCTGCGGTTTCTGGCGGGAGGTCATACGGCCGGCGAAGAGGCGATGATTGCCCGGTTGTCACAGTCGGAGCCGGGCGTTATCGCGACGGCCGGCTTTCCGCCGGCGGATCCTCCCCCGCATCCGACGGAAATGCGCGTGACCGGCCTGATCATCTTCCAGCCGGAGTAGTGGCGAGTCGGTGCGCCGCCAACTACGTTGCCGGCATGCCAAGATTCGACACCGTTCTCTACGACCTCGACGGAACCCTCATCGATTCCGTCCGACTCATCCTCGACAGCTACCATCACACCCTGCGGGTGCATGGTTTTCCGCCGCGATCCGACGGGCACTGGCTCGCGGGACTGGGTACCCCTCTCAAGCAACAATTCGCCGATTGGGCCGAGGACGATGGGCTCCTCGCTGCGATGATCGTGACGTATCGCGAATACAACCTTGGCCTTCACGACGAGGTGGTGAAGCCGTACCCGGAGATCGTCGACGTGGTGATCGCCCTGCGCGAAGCCGGTTGCCGGACGGGTCTGGTCACCAGCAAGAACCGCTATGGGGCCGAACTCGGACTCAGGCTCGCCGGCTTGGACTCGACGTTCGAGTTGCTGGTCTGCGCCGACGACGTGGAGCGGCCCAAACCTCATCCCGAGCCGGTCATCCGTGCGCTAGTGGAACTCGGCGCCGAGGCCGGCCGAACGTTGTTCGTGGGGGACAGCGTCCATGACATGGAATCGGGCCGGGCCGCGGGAGTGGCGACGGGGGCGGTGTTGTGGGGGCCGTTCGGTCGGGAAGAGTTGGAGGGGTCTGCGCCCGACTACTGGCTCGAGGGCCCGGCCGAGCTTCGGGAACTGGTGCTCGGGCCTGGTGGCTAGTGCGCAGGGGGGGCACCTCAGGGACGGTTATGCTCCGCCGCCCGCCAGGTCAGGCGGCGCGGACGATTCTCCGCCCTGCGATCACCTGGCGATAATCGGCCATGAGGTCGGCATCGACACCGGTCCACGACCGGCCCAGGGCGGTGTTGATGGCGCCGGCCGCCAATTGCGCCCGGAGCACGCCGTCACTCAGCAGGCGGTCCAATCCCTCGGCCAGCGCATCGGTGGAATCGGGCTGTACCAACCAACTGTTGGCCCCGTGCCGGGCGAATTCGAGAACGCCACCGGCCGCCGCCACCATCGACGGGAGGCCGGAGGCCATCGCCTCGAGCAGGACATTGCCGAAGGTCTCGGTGGTGGAGGGAAAGGCGAACAGGTCGGCTGAGGCGTACGCCGTGGCCAACTCGACCCCCTGCTTCAAGCCGGTCAGGTGGACGCCGGGTACGGCGCGCTGGCGGATTTCGGCTTCCAGAGGCCCACGACCGACCAACACCAGTTGGGCGTTGCGGCGGCGGGTACCGAGGAGTTCCCAGGCATCGAGCAGCAGAAGAAGATTTTTCTCGCGGGCGATCCGACCCACGTAGGTCACCACCACGTCCTGCTCCCTCGCGCCGAAGGCCGCGCGGTACTCGCCGCGGCGGAAGCGGGGATGAAAGCACGTCGAATCGATCCCCCGACTCCAGATACCCGTGTTGCCAACACCTCTCTTGTTGAGATGCCGCTCGAAGAACCGGGTGGGACACAGCACCATTTCGGCCTGACCGTAAAACCAGCGCATGTAGTGCCAGCCGGCGGGGATGGCCCAGCCGACTTTGTAGTAGCGCGACGCGTACTGTTCGTAGTCGGTGTGCGCCGAAGCGATAGCCGGAACACCGAGCGCCTTGGCAACCTTGAGGCCGGTGATACCCATGGAAAACTCGGTGGCCACATGCACCAGGTCCGGCCGGAAGGCGCGCGCATCCTCCAGGATGTCTCCCTGGCGGGGGAAGGCCCACTGCACGTCGGGGTACAGGAAGAACGGGACGCCCGGCACACGGAACACTTCGGGCCGGTCTTTGGTTTCTGGCGGGAGGGGGTACGATGGCGAGTAGACCCTGACGGCGTGCCCCAGGCCCTGTAGCGCATCGGTCAGGCGGCGGAGCGTCACACCGACGCCGCTCACCATGGGCCAATACACCTCCGAGAATATGGCAATACGGAGAGGGCGGCTGTCGATCACCCGTTGGGCTCCTCAGGACTAGGGACCGAGACGAGGCTTCTTCGTCGCTGTTCTAGGCTAGCATGACGGCTAGTGCGAGACAAGACACCTTCCTTGACGTCTGCAGCCACAGGAGTAGCCTAGTCTGAGGAACCTCCCCCGGCAGGTCCGGCCTGCCGGAGTCGCCCTGGGACCCGGTTGAAAGCGACCACGGCCTATGAAACAACCCGTTACCCCGTTTATCCAACGGCGCGTCCCACACCGTGACCGTCGAACCGTGCTCGCGGTGCAGGCCGAGAGGGCCGAGATAACCATCATCGCTCGGCATCTCTGTTCGATCATGGTCAAGCTGCCCGAGCACACATCCACGTCATCGCCCCGGAAGTCGGCGGAGGGCTCGGCGGCGGCGTGGGCCACTTGCCCACCCCGGCCCCGCATCGACACCAACGCGCCAGGGTCCCCATCGGACGCGCGGTGAGCGCGGCCATGGCCCGCCGGGTAGCCGGCCCGATGCGGCCGCTATGGGCGGTGGTCCTGGCGGCAGGGTCCGGGACCCGGTTCGGGTCCAACAAACTCGTGGCCACGCTCAGGGGCCGCCCCTTGGTGTTGCAAACATTGGAGCACCTCACGTCGGCACGTCGCTCGGGCCTGCTGGCCGGAGTGGTGACCGTGATCGCGGCCGGCGACGAAGCCGTGGCGCATGCGATCGCCCAAAGCGGCTCGGTGGTGGTCGAGAACCCCGATCCGGCGAGCGGAATGGGACGATCGCTTCAGCTCGGCATCGGGCGGCTCGACCATCCCCCCGTGGAGCCAATGGCCGAGGCTGCCGTGATCGTCCTGGCAGACCAACCAGTGGTGCGCCAGGAGGTACTCACCGCGCTGCGGGATGCCTGGCTGAGCGGGGCGGGCATTGCCCGGCCGGTGTACCGCGAAGACCCAGACACCCCCGGTCATCCGGTGTTGCTCGACCGAACCCGCTGGCACCTGGTCGACGACGTCCAGGGAGACCGGGGGCTTGGCCCGGCACTAGCGTCTCACACAGATTGGGTGACGACGGTGATGGTGGAGGGGTACAATCCCGACATCGACACCCCCGCCGATCTCGCAGTATTGGAGGAACGACCCTAGATGCACCTCGACTACTCCGGCCAACCCATGATCTCCGCTCCCCGGGATGCGGTTTGGCGCCGGCTGCTCGACCCCCACGCCGTCGCCGCCGCCGCCCCGGGTGTGGAATCGGTTGAAGCCATCGACCAGACCCACTTCAAGGTGATCAGCAGTCTGGGCGTCGGCGCCATCCGGTTGAGTTTCACACTCGAGATCGAACTCTCCGATCTGGTCGAGCCGGAGAGCGCCAGGATGCAAGTACGCGGCAAGGCCCCGGGATCGGAGGTGGAGGTACTCACTTCCCTCCGCCTCCACGAGCGTGACACCGAAATGACCCAACTCGAGTGGCAGGCGACCGCTACCATCAGCGGCATGATCGTCAGCCTCGGCGCCCGGTTGTTGGAGGGAGCGGTTCGCAAGCTGACGGATGATTTCTGGGATACCTTCGCCCAACAGGCATCGGAGGCAGCCCGCTGACCGCGGTTCACCGATGCGTGACGTATTGACCGACTGGGACCGGATGACCGGGGCCGGCGCCGCGGTCGGGCGCGCGGTGGTAACGCGCGTCTGGGGTTCGGCGCCGAGGGGCGAGGGCGCCTGTCTGCTGGCCGACCGCGAGGGGGGTATCGCGGGATCCGTGTCAGGGGGATGCATCGAGAGCGCGGCCGCCGAGGCGATCGTGGCGGCCATGGAGCGCGGTGCTCCCGTATCCGTCAGTTACGGGATATCGGACGAGCAGGCGTGGGCCGTGGGCCTCACCTGCGGCGGCACCATCGAGGTATTCGTCGAGCCGTCCGTCCGTCCCGAACTCGTCGAAGCGGCGCGCGGTCCCGGCGGGGTCGTGTTCGCCACGGTCATCACCGGGGACGCGCAGCCAGGCTGGAGTTGGCTGGTGCGGGACGACGGCACCATCGACGGACCGCTGGAGCCCGTCGGTCGGTTGGCGGCGAGCGGTCGGCCGGTGCCCCAGCGGCTAGATGACCTGACCGAGCAGGTGCACCAACTGGCCCGCCAGGTGTTGCACAGCAACCGGAGTCGTACCCACGCGGTGGAGGATTCACTCGGCACGATCGACGTGTTCTTCGAACTCGTGCCACGCCGACCCCGTTTGGTCGTGTTCGGTGGGGTACACATCGCCATGCCTCTGGTGACGATGGCGCAGCAACTCGGCTACCACACCATTGTGGCCGACGCCCGACAGGGGTTTCTGACCAGAGAGCGATTCCCCACCGCCGACCAACTAGTGCTGGGGTGGCCTGGTGACGCGTTCGAGGAGATCGGCCTCGATGCCGCAACATACGTCGTGGTTTTGAGTCACGACAAGAAACTCGACGATCCGGCACTCGAGATCGCGCTGCGCTCACCGGCTCGTTATGTTGGCGCCCTCGGATCACGCAAAACCCAATCAGCCAGACGCAAACGCCTGGCGGCGGCCGGGGTGACGCCGCAGCAGCTCGCCCGGCTGCACGGGCCGGTAGGCCTGGATCTGGGAGGACGGGAACCGGCAGAAACCGCGCTGGCGATTCTGGCGGAGATCACCGCGGTGCGATACGGCAAGTGGACTGACACTCTCTCGGGTGAGGCTCGATGAACATGCGACCGGTTTTGTTCCCATTGATCCTGGTAGCCGGCGCGTGTCAGGCGCCGGACTACGATGTCATCCTGCGCCACGGCACGGTGTACGACGGCACGGGGGCGGCGCCCATGGTGGCGGACGTCGCCTTCTCGGGTGACACGATCTCGGCCATCGGGGATCTGTCCCAAGCCTCGGGGCGCCTGGAGATCGACGTGAGTGGCATGGCGGTCGCCCCCGGGTTCATCAACATGCTGAGCTGGGCGACCGAATCACTCATCGAGGATGGCCTGTCGCAAAGCGATATCCGGCAAGGCGTTACCCTGGAGGTATTCGGCGAAGGCTGGTCGATGGGCCCGTGGACGGAGGCCATGAAACTGGAGGAGCTGGAGCAACAGGGCGACATCACTTACGACATCACCTGGACGACGCTGGGCGAGTATCTCGAGATGCTCGAGCGGCGTGGCGTCAGTCCCAACGTGGCATCATTCGTCGGTGCCACGACCGTACGGATCCACGAGTTGGGGTACCAGAACCGCGCCCCGACCGCGGAAGAACTCTCCCGCATGCAGGCCCTGGTGCAGACGGCCATGGAAGAAGGCGCACTCGGAGTGGGCTCGTCGCTGATCTATGCCCCGGCGTTCTACGCCGACACCGAGGAACTCATTGCCCTGGCGGCGGTCGCCGGGGAGTACGGCGGGATGTACATCTCCCACATGCGAAGCGAGGGGAACAACCTGCTGGGCGCGTTGGAGGAATTGATCACCATTGCCAATGAGGCCAACATCCGGGCGGAAGTGTACCACCTCAAGGCTGCCGGCCGAGACAATTGGGGCAAGATCGACGCGGTCATCGCGCGTATCGATTCCGCCCGCAGCAATGGGTTGGCCATCACCGCCGACATGTACACCTACACCGCGGGGGCCACCGGTCTCGATGCGGCGATGCCGCCGTGGGTCCAGGAAGGCGGCCTCGATGAATGGGTGGCACGTCTGGCCGACCCGGCCACGCGCGAGCGTGTCATCCAGGAAATGACCACGCCCTCGGATGCCTGGGAGAATCTGTACCTGTCCGCGGGGACGCCCGACAACGTCATCCTGGTCGGGTTCAAGGAGGATTCCCTGAAATACCTGACGGGGAAGACCCTGGCGGAGGTGGCGGCTCTCCGCGGCACGTCTCCCGAAGAGACCGCGATGGATCTGGTGATCGCCGACCACAGTCGCGTCGGATCCGTGTATTTCCTCATGTCGGAAGACAACGTCAAGCGACAGATCGCCATCCCCTGGGTCAGTTTCGGTTCCGACGCCGGATCGATGACGCCCGAGGGAGTGTTCCTCGAGTCCAACCCGCATCCGCGGGCGTACGGCAACTTTGCCCGGTTGCTCGGCAAGTACGTTCGCGACGAAGGCGTCATTCGGTTGGAGGAGGCCATCCGGCGGTTGACGACGTTGCCGGCGGAGAACCTGCGAATCGAACGACGTGGCGGCCTGGCCCCGGGGATGTACGCCGACGTCGTGGTGTTCGATCCCGCACGCATTGGTGATAACGCCACGTTCTCCGAGCCGCATCAGTTTGCGGAGGGCATGGTGCACGTGTGGGTGAACGGCACCGCCGTGTTGCGGGACGGCGAGCACACCGGCGCGACACCCGGCCGGGTGGTTCGGGGGCCCGGGTGGACGGGGCGCTAGTGGACTATTGTGGGTCCGCGGATGTTTTAACGTCGGAACAGGGCCGCCGCCGGGCCTACACTCCCGTGGCGTGTGCCTCCTTGACGACTTCCTGGAAGTAGCGGGCCCCAACCGGCAGGACGGCTTCGTTGAAATCGAACCGACTCGAGTGGGCCGGGTATCCCTCCCGGCCCTCCACCTGGGCTCCCAGACGAACGAAACAACCGGGAACCCGCTCGAGGTAGTAGGCGAAGTCCTCCCCACCCATGTTGGCCGCGTGCAGCGGCACCACGTTTTTCTCGGGGACGACTCGCCCGGCCGCCCGGCGCGCCAGCGACGCCATGGCGGGCGAATTGACCACCACCGGCGTGCCGGCGTCGAACGACACCGTCACCTCGGCTTGGTGCAACTGACCGACCGCGGTGGCCACCCGGCGCAGCGCGTCGACCAGATGGTCCCGCACCTCAGGATCCTGTGAGCGAACGGTTCCCTCGAGGGTGGCGTGGCCGGCGATGACGTTGGCGGCCGACCCGGCGTCGAACCTCCCGATGGTTACCACGGACGGATGAACGGGATTGATCTCACGGGACACGATCGTCTGGATGGCCGTGACGAGCAAGCTTCCCACCACGACCGCGTCGACGCTCTCGTGCGGTCTGGCGGCGTGTCCCCCCTGCCCCGCGATCTCGATCCGGAAGGCGTCGGTCGATGCGTTCACCACTCCTTCGTGGACCACGATGGTCCCGATGGTGTGGTGGCGATCGATGTGAACGCCGAAGATCATGTCCACTCCGTCGAGCGCCCCGGCTTCGATCATCGCCAGCGCCCCCGCCCCAAGTTCCTCCGCCGGCTGAAAGAGACACCGCACCGGTCCAACCCGGTCACGGTCGGCACAAAGAAGTTCCAGGGCGCCGAGTGCCATGCTGGTGTGTCCGTCGTGACCACAGGCGTGCATGACGCCAGGCGTCTCGGAAGCGAAGGACAGTCCCGTTTCCTCCAATATCGGCAGCGCGTCCAGGTCCGCCCGGATCGCCACCAGCGGTTTGCCGGCATCCCCGGGGAGATCTGCGATCACGCCGGTACCGGCAACACCTCTCCGGTAGGTCACCCCGATGTCGTCGAGATACCGGCACACCTGATCGGCGGCGTGGTGCTCCTGCCAACTGAGTTCCGGGTGGTGGTGGAGTTCCCGGCGGACGGCAACCATGCGTTCGGTCACGCGGTGGTCGACGGTTCCTGGCATGACGGTACCTCCTTGGACGGTTTCCAACGGTGCCTAGAATGTGGCGACAGTCCGGTGGCAGAGCCAGGTCGATCCTGACCGGCGGCGGGCATGGAATGCCACGAATATGAGAATGCCACGAATAACGGATGCCCGGTGTTACGAGCGAGCGCCGTGAAGGATAGTTCAGGATACGTCTACGCTGAGGGGGCGTCGACCAGGGTGAAATGATACCGGCTGCGGGCTGCGCCCACGGCGGCGCGGTATTCGGGCGAATCCAGCCGGCGGCGCATGGCCTCTCCCAGTGGAATGACCATCGGGCTCGGCTCCCACCGAGCAGGCACATTGGTCTGTGTGTCGCGCACCCGACCGTCTTCGAGAGCGCGGCTGGCCTGCGACAGCGACAAGCGGGCCAGCACCTGATACAGCGCGTCGAACCTCGCCTGGGCGGCCGGGTCGACGAGCCCCAGATGGTGCCGGCTGAGGACCGCGATGTAGTAGTTGGCCGGAATGAAGGCAACTCCGCTGAGTTTCAGCGCGTCAGCCATGGCAACGAGCAGTCCGGAAACCAGGCCGAGGAGTCCAAGACCCGGGTGCTCCTGCCCTGGGAGTCGTGGACGCCGGTCGTCGAACCCGGCAGTGGGATTCTGCAACAGCAGCCATTCCACGAAGAGAACGTCTTCTCCGGAGATGATCGTCTTGTTGCGAACGATCCGGAACTCCACAACCAACTGGGTGTGGTCGGTATCGCCGAACACTCTGACCGTGGGGGGCACACCGCTGCCACCCGCGACCTCGACGGTCGGGTTGGAAAATCCACGGTCTCTGAGCGCCGCCAGTATGCCTGTGCGATCCAGTACCAATTCGATTCCGTGGGGCGGGTAGTGATCCAGCACTCTGGTCTCGATCTCGCCGGCGCTGAATCCGGGTAGGTCACTGGCAGTGAGCCCCCATCCATCATCATCGGCCACACCCTTGGTCAGTTCCGGGTCCCGCAGCATGGGCCCCAGCCGGCGCATGCGGAGGAAGATGCTATCCCCCGGCTCACCAGGTTCGAGCGCCTCACCGGTGATGAGCCATGAAAAGAACCGCGCCGAATAGCGCCAGGCATTGGGGCCGTACCCGCCACCCAGGACGACGGCGGTGGCGGCCTGGGGAACCACGCGCCGCAGGGTATCGATGACGAACCGGTCCCGGGTGATCATCCCGTCGGCAGTGATGCGCCAATCGCCGATCTGGTCGTCGAACGCGGGATCGCTTCCGGCGAGGTAGATCACCAGCCCGGGGGCATGCCGTTCCACCACCGGCGGGAGTTCCGTCCGGAGCGTCGTGAGATAGGCCTGGTCCTCGACGTCGCTCCCCAGAGCGATAGACATCGACGCTTGGGCGGGAGCGTCATCCCAGGCCGCATTGTGGATCGAGAAGGTGAACACGGATGGATCGTCGGCAAAAATGACACGAGTCCCGTTGCCGTCGTGCAGGTCGAGGTCGACGACCAGAACCGGCGCCTCGAATCCCCGGGCTCGAAGGCGCCGGATGGCGATTCCGATGTCGTTGAACACACAGAACCCCATGCCGCGGTCGGGGGCCGCGTGATGAAACCCCCCTCCCAGGTACACGGCGGTACGCCCCGTCCTCAGCGCCAGGCGGGTCGCCTGAATGGTTCCGCCGACCATCCGGCGGTTGGCGTCGAGGATGGTGTCCACCTCTCCCGACTCGATGGGCACGCCGAAGATACCGCCGAGGACTTCCGGGTCGGTGAGGGAATCGAGGTACCGGTCGGTGTGCACCCGGCGCACATTGGCGATGGAGACCGGCAGCACCGGGCTGACACGGCCGGAGACGACCAGGCCTTCTTCCACGAGGAACCCGAGGATCTTCCGGGCTCGACGGGGATCGAGCGGGACGCCGGACGGCAAGGCGGCGCCGGACCTGTCGTGAACGAAGCTGACCCCCGGTTGCAACCGGTAGCGCCACAGCCGTAGTTGCCGCTTGGCGGCGCCCCACATTCCTTGCATTAGTCGATCATCACAGGTAACCCTACTTGTCGTTCGCGGTCAGTCCCTTGGCACCGCCGCATGGAGCCCGTACGTGCCTGACGCTTTCGAAAACGAACGTGCCTTCATCGAGCGCCGGCGCCCGTTCATGACCGCCCGGTGGACAAACCCGATTCTCCTGACTTACCGTGTTCCCCCCGACCTCGTCCGACGCTACATCCACCCGGACCTGTCCCTCGACCGATGGCAGGGTCACTGCCACGTCAGTGTCGTGGCCCTCGAATTCCACGATACCCGGCTCCGCGGCCGACGGGTACCAGGGTTCGTCAATTTCTCCCAGTTGAACCTCCGGACGTATGTCCGTCAAGGCGACCAACGGGGGGTCACGTTCATCAGGGAATTCGTACCCAGCAAGGTCGTCGCCATCATAGCCCGCCTAAGATTCAACGAGCCGTACCGAACCCTCGACATCACCAGTCAGACGCGCAGCGACGGCGACGCACTTCACATCCGTCACCGGTGGCGGCGACACGGCGTCGACCAATATATCAAGGTCACGGCATCACAAGCTTCGGTCATTCCGCCCGAGGACGGCGGCGTGTATCACTTTACGGAGCATCGCTGGGGGTACGGTTCAACCCGTTCCGGCGACCTCGTCCGATTCCGCGTGGAACATCCCGTTTGGGCCATCAGGGAGATCCGGTCCGTCGCCCACAACATCGATTTCGCGTCGCTGTTTGGCGCCGAATGGCGTGTGCTCAATGATCACGAGCCCGTGCGAGTCACTCTTGCCGTCGGTTCCGCCGTCAAGCTGTACCCACCGGGACGATGATGGCGCAGCCGCACTACGCGCGCCGGCTGGGGACCTTCTCGGCGACCTTGATCGTGGTAGGGGGCATCATCGGCGCCGGAATCTTCCTGAGCCCGGCCGATGTCGCCCGGCGGGTGGGCCATCCCACCCTGATCCTCGCCGCATGGTTGCTGGGAGGTGTCATCGCCTTGATGGGCGCCGTGTGCTTCGCGGAACTCGCGGCCCGAATGCCCAAGGCGGGTGGCAGCTATGTCTACCTGCGCGCCGCGTTCGGACCACTCCCCGCGTTCCTCTTCGGTTGGACCCTTCTGTTGATCATCGCCACGGGGGCCACGGCGGCGGTGGCAATGATCTTCGCCAACTACAGCGTGTCGTTCCTGGGCCTAGCACCGATATGGGCCAAGCCACTGGCGATCGCAGCCATCGTGTTCCTGGCGGGCGTCAACTACCGGGGGGTGGTTCCCGGGGCCGTCACCCAGAACCTGTTCGTGGTCCTCAAGCTGCTGCCTCTGGCGGTGCTGGCCGTCCTGGGTCTGATATTCGTCCAGAGCGACCCGATCGGACCCTTCGCCGGCGAAACATTGCTGCCGAATTCACCAGGGGCGGTGTGGGCCCTCGCCGCCGGACTGGGTCCAGTTCTCTTCGCCTTCGGTGGGTGGCAGCAACTCAATTTCGTGGCCGACGAAATCACCGATCCCCGGCGTACCATCCCGCGGGCGCTGCTTGTCGGCATCGCCATCGTGATCACCGTGTACCTGTCCGTCAACGTAGCCTACCTGTGGGGCCTGGGCGCGTCAGGACTCGCGGGTAGCACGGCCCCGGCGGCGGACACCATGTACGCAGTCTTTGGTGACCGGGGGCAGCGACTGATCTCTCTCGGTATCATCGTTTCGACGTTCGGGTTCCTCGACCTGGTACTGCTGGTCACGCCACGCGTATTCCAAGCCATGGCTGCCAACGGTCAGTTGCCGCCCCGGCTGGCCCGACTCCACCCGCGCTACCAGACACCGGTAGCAGGGATCGTGTTCCAAGCGGTGTGGGCCTCGGTCCTCGCCGGCAGCAACACATATGGAGCGTTGCTGGATTATGTCGTGTTCGGTGACTGGATCTTCTTCGGTGCCACCGTGGCGACGCTCTTCGTGTTCCGTTCACGGGACCAAGCCAACACCGATGCGGAAGATACCGGCGGCTATCGTTTGCCGGGTTACCCGATCGTTCCCGCGCTGTTCGTCATGGCAGCGGCGTATGTCGTCGTGGGGTCGATCCTGTCCAATCCAGTCAACGCCGCGATCGGCGGGGGACTCATCGTTTCGGGAGTGCCGGTGTACCGCTGGTTGGGCGCCCGGGGAGGAGAGACGGAGCCGCCATCTACATAGAATCCCGTCACGGTTATGGTACCTGCAGAGCCGCACTTACAATCGTAGCCGTCAGTTGCCGATCGGGTCACCGGCCCTGCAGTCGGTAGCCTCGCCACAGGTCACCCACGGCCTCTCTCCCTCATCGGCGAACAGCCACCGGGCACTCGGTGAAAACCTGTGGCTCTGGCTGTCAGACACCTGCTCGAGGTGAAGCTGCAGCTCGACCGGTGGGATCGCCGGGTCCGACGAGAAGTAAATCGCCCGCCATTGCCCCTGAGCCACACTGTCGACCCACCAGTACGTCGTGTCGTGGGCGCCGATCGCCAGTGCCGGATAGGGGACCGTATCGCGGTTGATAAACCGGGCGATGATGAGACCGTTGACCAACCGCTCCCTGCCGGCCACGATGACTCCGACAGCCGGCTCCACACGCACGAGAGGTCCGTGGTCGTGGGCCGAATCGGCAACGATGCTGAGCCGTTGCTCGTCACCAGCACCGGTAGCGTCCGCAAATCGGAGGGTTCGGGCGTAGGCGATCACGCCGTGCCGGGAATCACGATCGACATCCCCGCGGTACCTCTCCGGGGCCGGCTCAGGTATCGGTGGTTGGTCGGTGCCCATGCGGACGCGCCCACCCAGTTGGGCCAGCACCACCCCAACGAGAACGGCCACGAACAGGGAAACAATCTTTCGGGTGGTGTGCCCTCGGGTACCGATCACCGTTTACCGTCCTCGCGTCAACCTGGTGAGGGTCTCGGGGCCGGCGGAGTGGTCCGCCGGCGCGAAGGGACCTCCGGTCAGGCGTGGGCCTTCACTGGAAGGCCAATTATACGGCCGTGACCCGTGACGGCACAAATGGCCATGGCTCCGATCGGTGCACTAGGGGTGACAAAGAAGGGTATAATGGGATACCGCAGTCACACATCCGTTTTTCAGTAGTGGAGCGTCGATGACCTGGTGGGGGCTGACCCGATCCGGATGGCTACTCCTTGCCCTCATGTCAGTGGGCGCCGTGAAAGCCGCGGGGCAGCATCACCCGTGGACGGTGGAGGTCGGGCTCTACGCCCAGGTCAACAGTTTTGACGAGAGCCTTCAGCTTGACAACGTTACCGGAATTGGTGCCAGAGTCGGTGTCTTCCTTCGCCCCAAGTTGTCTCTCGAACTGTCGGGCTCCCACGCCCAGACCGGGGACAGCCTCCGGACCGTGTCGTACTTTCCGCTTGCAATGTTCGTGATGTTCCATATCCCCTTGCGGAGCGACATCGCGATCTTGCTGGCACCCGGATTTGTCCACACCAGCTACGGCAAAGACGCCGCCGGATCGGATGACGGCTTTGCCAGCCTTGTCGGCATGAGCTTCCAGGCATCTCGGCGTATCGGCATCCGCGTCGATGCGCGGGTGGACTTCTTCGGCAGCCCTTCGAATGGCGCCGGGAACAACATCAACTACAGCGTCAACGCCGGCATGTCTCTCTATTTTGGCAAACAGACCAGGAAAGACAGCGACGGAGACGGAGTAGCGGACCAGTTGGACAAATGTCCATCCACTCGGGCAGGGGTCGCGGTGGACGCCACCGGATGTCCCATCCCCCTTGACAGCGATGGCGACGGCGTGCTCGACACCATCGATCGTTGTCCCGACACTCCGCGAGGCCAACGCATCGACCAAACCGGTTGCCCGCTCGACGGCGACAATGACGGTGCCTCCAGAGGCTCATGATGAGACCGACGTTCCGCCAATGACCTTCGCCTTCCGGCGAATCGTCCCCGCCGGTCTCCTGGCCGCCAGCCTGTTCGCCTTGAGTCACTCCTGGGGACCGGTTCCCGCCATCGGTCCCCTGCTCGACCCATATCACGGTCTGTGGGGTGTCGCTCGCTCGGCTGCCTTGCCGGCGTCGGGAACGGCCACCATACCGGAACTCACGGACTCGGTTGTCGTGCTGTACGACGACCGCGCGGTTCCCCACATTTTTGCCGCCACCGTCGCCGATGCCCAGCGGGCACTCGGCTACGTGGTGGCACGCGACCGCTTGTTCCAACTCGAGCTTCAGGCCCGAGCGACAGCGGGTCGTCTGACCGAGTGGGCCGGTCCGGGTGCCCTCGAACTCGACCGGTCCTCCCGCCGCCTTGCTCTAGCCGCAACGGCGGATGAGGAATACCGGACCCTGACGGCGGAAAGTGCTCCGGTCGTGAAGGCGCTCGAAGCCTTTGCCGAGGGCGTCAATGCCTGGATCGAACACCTCGATCGAGGGGACTATCCCATCGAGTACCACCTCCTCGATGCCAGGCCGGAGCGGTGGCAACCGGTGTACTCGTTGTACCTCCTCAAGCGGATGAGTCAGACGTTGTCGTTTTCGCGACACGACCGGCAATATCCGCCACTCGCCGACCAGGTGGGAGCAGATGCGGCGCGGGCCCTGATCTCCCGCAACAATCCCATCCAGGAACCGATCGTGCCGAACGGCGCGAGGGAACCGAGATACGACTTCGACCCGCTACCACCACCGCGACTCGGACGAACCACCGCACGCGCCGCGATCCGTCCGGCGCCGAGTCTGTCGTGGTACCCCGGGGGAGAGGCAATGGATGAGGGGGAGTACCCGGTTGGCAGCAACAACTGGGCGGTATCCCCGGCCCGTTCGGCCACCGGATCCGCCTTGCTGGCGGGCGACCCGCATCTCGGACTGACGCTCCCCAGCATCTGGTACGAGGTCCATCAGATCGTTCCCGACACCATCGATTCCTATGGCGCAACGCTCATTGGTACTCCGGCGATCGTCGTTGGGTTCAACCGGTACCTGGCCTGGACATTCACCAACAACTCGGCCGACGTCGTCGACTACTACCGCGAAACGGTCGACAGCACCCGCGCGCCCAATGCGACCTTGCTCGACGGGGAGTGGCAGCCGGTCCAACGACGCATCGAGGAGTACCGGGACCAGCGAAAGCGTCTCATCCATAGCGACACACTGTTTCGGTCGCACCGGGGGCCGATGATTCGCGACGAGAAGGGATGGCTGTCACTCCGCTGGACTGCTCTGGAGCCGTCCCGGACGAGCCAGGCCATCCTCGACATGAACCTGGCCCACGACGTCCACCAATGGCTCCGGGCCACCGAAGGGTTCGACGTGCCGTCCCAGAACGGGTTGGTGGCAGACCGGCATGGCAATATCGCCATCCGGTCTCTCGGGCGGGTTCCAGTGCGACCGCCGGACTACCAGTTCATCTGGGACGGCCGGACCTCCGCCAGTGATTGGCGAGGAGACTACCCAATCGAGAGGCTTCCCTCGGCCGTCAACCCGACACAGGGCTTTCTGGCATCCGCCAACCAACAACCGGTCGATCCCCGGGTCGACTCGACATATTGGGGACGCCGGTGGCCGACGCCGTGGCGCGCCATGCGCATCATGGCCCACCTCCGGCGAGACTCGGCGGTCACCGTCGAGGCGATGCGCCGGTGGCAGACCGACCCCGGCAGTGCTCGCGTCGAGTACTTCATGCCATACCTGCTGTCCGCGGCCAGTCACACGACTGGGGACCAGACAGCAGACAGCGCCGCCATTCGGGCCGCAGCGCTCTTGGAAGCATGGGACGGACGGTATAACCTGGAGAACGAGCGCGGGGTGCTGTTCGAAGCAGTGCTATCCCAAGTGAGCCAACGGTTGTGGGACGAACTGCGGGATGAGCATGGGTCACCAATTTTTTATCCTGCGGAAGCCACTATGGCGCAATTGATGGCGGATGCGTCGAGTCCATGGTGGGACGACCGTTCGACAGCCCGACAGGAAGGGCGCGACGACATCATCCACGCAAGTCTGGTGTCGGGTCTCACGGCCACCCTGGGCCGGTACGGAGAACCTTCCGGCGGAAGGTGGCGCTGGGATCGGGTGCGTCGGTTTACCATACCGCACCTTCTTCGGCTTCCGGGATTGGACGCGGCCGGCGTGGCCAACCAGGGAGGCCCCAGTACGCTGAGTCCGATGGCCATGCGCGGCAGTTTTGGCTCGAGTTGGCGGATGGTCGTCGATCTGGGGCCGCCGATCCGCGCATGGACGACCTACCCGGGTGGGCAATCGGGCAACCCCGCCAGCAGGTACTATCGAAACCGCCTCACGGCGTGGTCCGCGGGCACGCTGCAGCCCGTCACTACTCCCCGAACACCCGGGGACATGCCGGCGGATTCGACGATGGCTCGCCTGCTACTCGTTCCCAGTCCGTCAGACTGATGGGCTCCGCAATCCGGCTGGCCATCCTGGCCGTTGCCTTTGCCCTCATTACCATCGCCGTCGGGTGGTGGGCGGTGGCGGTGGTAGGCGTACTGTGGGGCCGGCTGGCCGGCGGCGAAATCCGCTACCACAGAATCCTCGGCGCGGTGGCGGCGGGCCTGGCTTGGCTGGCCATCCTGACCGCCGGCGTGCTTTGGGGGGAAGGCCGAGCCCTGTTGCCCACCGTTTCCGGTCTGTTTTCCGTACCCGCGGTGTTGCTGGTAGCCGCAACCGTCGGCATCGGCGTGTTGCTGGGGTTCCTTGGGTCGTGGTTGGGGTCCAGACTCCGTCCCACATCCCACCACCTCACCTGAGTAGCATGCTGAAACAGCAGCCGATCCTTCTCGTATACTGAGGAACAGGCGTAAGTTTCGGCGGTTCCGAATAACGGCCTCTCCGGATAGTCCCCCCCCCCGCACACGAAGGAAGGGTGCATGTCACGACCACTTTCGAAGGCTTCGATGATCTTGGCACTGTTGGTCGGGTTAGCCGGGCCCGTATTCGGCCAATTGCCCCCGGTGACTCCGGAACAGGCCGCCAAAGGGGTGCTGGTGGTCCGCGCCGTCTTCGAACCGGGAGAACTTGCGTTGACCCGTGGCGACACGGCTCACATCCTGGTGGTGCTGCACGACGAGGCGGGTAATCCCGTTGAAGGTGCTCTGGCCTTCATGTTCTCGCCCGACCAGAACGTGGTCGGGCCGCAGGTCGGACGCCAGCGGAGCGACGGTACCTTCCCGATCGAAGCACGTGGTCCGGGGAGAATCCGCCCCATTCTGGTGGTACGGGTCAACGACGATGACGGCTCGTTTCGCGGCACCGCAGGGGTCCGGGAAATCGGGATGGTGGAGATCGCGGTAGCCGACTGGCCGGTCAACCGCCTCGAGATGAACGAGGTGGAGTACACACCCTACGTCGGCACGACCTACAAACTGACGGCCCGAGCCATGACCGACCACGGCACGGAACACGGCGCGGCAGTGGTGGAGTGGCGCAGTGACACGCCGAAGGTGGCGACGGTTACCGGCGGTGGAGTGTTGACGCTGCACAAGACGGGTGACGCCCGGATCGTCGCTCGAACCGAGGGTGACATCGACCTCCCCTATGAGTTCAAGGTGATCAAGAATCCGTTGCGGAGTCTGTCGATCGCTCCTGTCTCGGTACAGACCAGAACTGGCGATGTCGTTCGGTTCGACGTTCAGGCACTCGACAAGAAGGACAAACCTATCGAGGGGATGGCCCTGTCGTATTCAGTGTTCGGCATCGACTCAGCAGGAGCGGAGATCTTCGCCGACGGGAGTTTCGTGGCCGAGCATCCCGGCGCCTTTCGGGCGGTCGTGAGCACCGGTGGGATCTCGGCGGAGGCCATCGTCGAAGTGGTTGCCCGCCCGGATGCCACGCCGGTCCGGCTGGTCGGCAAGGGCCAAGTAAGCCACGTGGCAACGAGCGATCTGTGGGTGTTCTCCGGCAAAGACGGGAGAGACTACGCCTATACCGGGACCCACGCCCAGGGCGGCGGCCAGCGCATGTTCGTGTGGGACGTGACCGAACCAAGCAACATTCAGTTGACCGATTCGGTCATGGTCGACGCCCGCGTCGTCAACGATGTCAAGGTGAACGGCGATGCGTCGTGGGCCATCATCACCCGGGAGGGCGCCTCCG
>SMVY01000072.1 GCA_004357415.1 Gemmatimonadota bacterium | reverse complement strand
TTCCGGTTTCCAATTTCCAAGTAGAGTTCAATGTACGCTTTGGCCGCCGCCGCCCAGCTGAACCGGGCGGCGTGCGCTCGGAGCTTGTCCCCGTAGGATCGGTCCTGCTGAACGGCTTGCATCCCCTGGGTAAACACCTCCGCCATGTGGTCCGGCTCATACGAATCCCAGTAGAATCCCAGTGGGCCGCCTACTTCAGGGAGGCTGGTGGCCCGCGACATGAACACCGGCTTGCCCTCCCCCATGCCCTCGATGACTGGCAGCCCAAATCCCTCCGTCAGACTGGGCACCACCACGGCGTCACAGTGTTGGTATAGCCACTGCCGTTCGTCCGCCGTTACCGTGCCCAACGTCACGATCCGATCAGCCACCCCTTCGTCCTGTGCCAGCGATACCATCCGCCGGGCATAGGACCCGGTGTTCCGGCCGGCGATCACCAGATGTGCATCAGTAAGACGTTTCATGAACGGCACCAGGACCGCGAAATTCTTGCGTGGTACGACGTGGCCTATCGCAAACAGAAACGGCCCCTCGGGCATTCCAGCAGGACGGCTCGGGAGGGAGGCGGGAGCCGGCAGGCCGTGAGGGATCGTGTGCAGGGGCTTGCCCTCCAGATCGAGATGGCGCTCGATCTCGCCGGCGGCGAATGCCGATCCGGTCGTGACCACCGTCGCGCGATCGACCTTGCGCTGAAGAGACCTGACGTACCCGGCGAGTTCCCGGGGCTCGCGCTCGCGCAGAAAATTGAGATCGTGGATGGTCAGAATGACCGGCACTCGTGGGTCGAACGGCAGATACTTGGCGTCTTGGTGGGGAGCGTGCCATACGTCGACAGCAGCCAATCGACGCAGCGGCGGCGGCACCAGCGGCCGCACCAAGCGCCGCAAACTTTCTTTCTTGAACGGAGACGTATCCGCCAGCCGGACCGCACCCTGCTCGAGAAGCCCGCGCCGGCTCCCCGGCAAGAGATAGATCAAATCGAGGTCCGGGGCCTTCGCCGCAACCAGTGCCCGCCCCAAGTCGAGCGAGAATTGGCCCAAGCCGCTGTAGGGGTCCTTGAGTTTGTCCAAGCTGACGAGGGCCGTTGGCATTGCCGAAATATAGCAGCAGGTTAGATGATCGCCCGTCCGCCTTAGTTCACTCGCTCAGGGAGTGCAGAGCAAACGCCGCCCCCTGGTCGTCCACGCACTGGACAATCCGGTCCCCGCTTCCGCCGGGGACATCCATGGGTCCGTTCAAGACGGTTCCGCCCAGCGCCTGCACCTTCTCGGCCGCCTCGTCGACGCTTCCGACCATGGTGTAGAGCAACCAGTTGCTAACCGGCACCTCGGCGGGCTTGTTGAACATCCCACCGAGCGGCATGTCCACTCCGGGATTCCCGTACATCTGGTAGGTCCCCATCTCACCCATGTCCAAGGCGTCTTTCTTCTCCCAACGGAACACCGCGGAATAGAAATCGAACGCCGCCTCCCAATCGGTCGTCATCAACTCGTGCCATGAGAAGTCGCCCTTCTCGGGCGGATTGTCGCTGCCCTCGGGAGCGGTTTCCGGGGTGTAACAGGCGAACATCGCCCCCTGTGGATCCTTCATGATCGCCATGCGACCCACCGTGGGGATCGACATCGGAGCCATCACCACCTCCCCGCCAAGGTCCTGCACCTGCGCGACTGTGACATCGTTATCGGGCGTGGAGATGTAGGCCACCCAGTGCGGACGCGCTCCCGCCTGTCGGGCCTCGTCGGGGAGCGCCATGACCCCGCCGACCGGTGTCTCGCCCTTGGTCCACATGGTGTAGGGACCCATGTCGTTGTCCCACTCGGTCGTGCCCCACCCGATGAGCTTGGTGTAGAACGCCACCGCAGCGTCCTTGTCATCGGTCATGCATTCGTACCACAGGAAGCGTCCCCACGGAATTTCGGCCATAGAACCTCCAGAAGTAGGCATACAGTGGTGGCCGGCGGACGCCGGCGTCAAAACGGGCCCTCACCGTACGATGGTCGTGCCGTCCACGATTCACCGAAACCCGCCCGTCCGCCTGCCCCCTCCTACCGCCCTTACTGCCCTACCGCCCTACCCTCCCCACTCCTTGCTTCCCCGCTATCCATGGTGGATGTTCCCCAAGGCACCTGCGGACGCCACCACGCCTCACATTTCCCGGACACCATGACGCGATCCTTCGGATTCGACCGGCAACTCGTCCTGTACCAGACCGGCGCCCTTCCGGAGGCCGATCGTTCCGTGGTGGCATACGAGAACCTGCGCGAGCGCGCCCGGGACGTCATGACCCGGGAGGCCTTCGACTACCTCGACGGCGGCGCCGGCGGCGGCTCTACCATGAACGCCAATCGCACGGCCTTCGACCGGTGGCGCATCGTCCCGCGGATGCTCCGTGGCGTGACCCGGCCGGACCTGTCCGTCGAGATTCTAGGCGAAAGGATCCCCTTCCCGGTAATGCTCGCCCCCATCGGCGTCCAGGGGATCATCCACGCCGAGGGCGAACTGGCAACCGCCCGGGCCGCCGCGACACTCGGCATCCCCATCACCTTGAGCACGGCTTCGTCGCGCCCGATGGAACCGGTGGCCGACATCATGGGCAGCGTTCCCCACTGGTTCCAGCTCTATTGGAGCAAGAACCACGAGTTCGTCGTCTCACTCCTCGGTCGTGCCAAGGCCGCCGGCTTTTCCACTCTGGTGGTAACCCTCGATACCACGCAGATCGGCTGGCGCGACCGCGACCTGGAGAACGCTTATCTCCCGTTCTTTCACGGCGAGGGTCTCGGCAACTACCTCAGCGACCCGGTGTTCACCGCGGCGTTGGACCAACCGGCCGATGAGAACCCACGAGCCGCGGTCGAGTATTTCGCCAGCATTTTCCACCGCACGGATCTCACTTGGGACGACCTGCCTTTCCTGCGCGAGCACTGGACCGGCCCCATCGTGCTCAAGGGCATCCTCCACGCCGACGACGCCCGGCTCGCCCGCGACCACGGCATGGACGGGGTGATCGTATCCAATCACGGCGGCCGCCAAGTCGATGGCGCCGTGGGAGCCCTCGACGCGCTCCCCGGCGTGGTGGACGCCGTCGGCGGGGACGTGACGGTCCTGTTCGACAGCGGCATCCGCCGCGGCGCCGATGTCTTCAAAGCCCTCGCGCTGGGCGCCCAGTCGGTGCTCATCGGCCGGCCCTACGCCTTCGGCCTGGCCCTGGCCGGCGAGCACGGTGTCCGCGACGTCATCCACAACCTTCTCGCCGAACTGGACATGATCACGGCTCTGGCTGGATGCGCCTCACGTGAAGAAATCACTGGAGACTTGCTGGTGAGTGCCTGACCCCTGGCCACGGCCCCGGTATCTATGGCGTGTGATAATACGCCGTGTCCCCACGACGACCAGTCATTGGGATCATGATGGTCCTGGGATCATCCCGACTAGCTGGCTATGACAGCGGGTATTTCGTCACCGCGCCGATACTCCCCAGGTTGCCACGTCCTCCAACCAGGCATATGGGTTGATGGTCACGCCCTCGATCCGCTGATTCACCCCGGCCACATTGACCGGGGTGAACAGGAAAATCGCCGGCGCGTCTTCGTTGAGGACGCTCAACGCCTCAACCCACAGCCGCTTGGCATCAGCGGCGTTGGCAGTCGCGTTGGCAAGGAGGGCCAGCGAATCGAACACCGGGTTGGCGTAGCGACCGTAGTTCCCCATATCCCACCCAGCCGTGGTCCACTGGTCGGCCAGCCCCCGGGCGCTGGGCTCGTCGAGGAACGCTCCGATGTAGCTGTCGAACCGGCGTTCCCTGAGCCGTTCCAGGAACACCGGAAAATCGACCGAGGTGATGGTGACCCGCACGCCCTGCAGGCGCCACGCTTCCTGCAGGACCTCGGCCATGAGCTGCCTGCTCCTGCTGGTCGACGGGACGAGAATGTCGAAAGCCAGTGCCGTTCCGTTTCGCTCCCACTGGGTACCGTCGAGAATCCAGCCGTCAGCCACCAGTTCGAGTCGGGCCGCGGCCGTGTCGAACGACAGCTGGGCGATCCCATCATCATTGACCCATAGCAGCCGAGACATTGGTCCCTTGGGTACCACCGTGCCGGGGCCGACGACTGCCGGTGCGATCACTTCGCGGTCGACGGCCTGGGCCAGCGCGCGCCGCACCGCCCGACGTCCGAGAACGGATCGGCCGTCGAGATTGAACGCCAGGAAGCCGTACACTGCCGAGGGGTAAGGCACCAAACGGATTTCAGGGTCGGCCGCCACCTCTTCTTGTCGCGGCGGCGGGACGGCCTCCATGACATCCACGGCGTGACTCAGCAGCAGGTTGGCGGCGGCGTCGGGGTCGGACTGGAAATTCCACACCAGCGCATTCACGGCCGGTCGATGCCCGTTCATGCCCGAGGCATCCAGCCGAAGGCTGATCGGCTGGTCCCACGACGTCAGCCGATAGGGCCCGGTGCCAATGATTCGGCTGGTGGCGGTATCCGCCAGCCACTCGTCCGGTGCCATTCCGCCCCAGATGTGACTGGGCACGATGCGAACGTGGTAGGTGGCGTCGTAGAGTTGCTCGGGGCCGGCGCTGGGGAATACGATGTCGACCGTGCTCCCGTCGACCACTTCGACGGTGATCCCCTGAATCGAGGCCAGGGCAAGCGCATCCACCATGGGGTCGCTGAACATCTCAAAGGAGAAGCGCACGTCCTCGGCGGTGAACGGCTCACCGTCGTGCCAGGTGACGCCCTGGCGCAAATGGAACCGCCAGCGACGGTCGTCGATCCGTTCCCATCGTTCGGCGAGGGCGGGACGGTAATCGGCCGGGTCGAGTGGGCTCCCGTCGGCCGGAAGGTCGGCCAGCCGTTCAAAAATCCTGTCGCTGATGTCCCGGCCGACCGTCTCGAACACCAGCGGCGGCAGCAGACCACTAGGCTGTCCCACGGCAACGATGACCAGGGTGTCGCACTCACTGCAGGGTTTGGGTCCGCAGGCCCAGCCGGCGAGCAGGGTGAGCAACAGGAGCGGCAGACTGCTACGGAGGCTTATGGGCACGGTTGGTCTCTCTGGCAGGATATCGGGCCGGTCGTCCTTGAGTATACCCGCGACCGGCTCGGGTGCATATGTTGAATCGTTTCGTTACAATGTCTTACCGTTCCAATACCGACGCCGGCCGGTCTCAGGCCGAGCTCACCGGTATAACCTACTATATTTCAATGACTTACACATATGGACCAGGGACGGCATAGTGAATGCACATGGAGAAGAAGAGCAACCTATGATGATCATGACATCAGCGGTCCTGGATCGAGACGACACTGATGGGTGATCCCCGCGATGGCTGACCGCCGTGCCCGGATCGTCCTGGTGACCCTGTCCGACAGCTTCTCCTCGACCATCGAAGCGATGGCGCAGGATGCGGCGCTCGCCATCGACCGATGGACCCCGGAGGGTGACCAGTCTTGGCCCGATGCTACCGCCGCCGTCTGGCTCCTGGCGGGGGGAGAGGAGACAGCCGCACTCGACCTGTTGGCCGAGCTGCCCACGAACGGCGCTTCGGTATTCGTGATCGGGAGCAGCACCGATCACCGGGTGGCGGCCGCGCTGCTGAAGGGCGGGGCCAGCGACTACTTCGCCCTACCGGGAGATGCCGACGTCGTCCGGCGAACGCTCGACCGGTTGGTGCAGCAGGAGGGCGAACGCCAGGCAGCGGACAGTTTCGCGGACGCCGAGCGTGGGTCGGTGGGGTTCGCCAGCGTCATCGGCGAGAGCGCCGCCATCCGCCGGGTTGTGGAGCAAGCGAAGCGGGTGGCCCGGCACGACAACGTCACCATCCTGATCGAGGGTGAGACCGGTACCGGAAAGGAAGTCCTGGCTCGTGCCATCCACTATCACGGCCCGCGAGCGGCGGGACCGTTCGTGGAGGTCAATTGCACGGCCATACCCGACAATCTCATCGAGAGTGAGTTGTTCGGGCACGAGCGCGGATCCTTCACCGGCGCCATCGCCGCCAAGCAGGGACTGTTCGAGTTGGCCCACGGGGGAACGCTGCTGCTCGACGAGATCGGCCACTTGCCGATCGAGTTGCAGGCCAAGCTTCTCCGGGCGCTGGAGACGCGAGAAATTCGCCGGGTGGGCGGGACCAAGACCAGGGCGGTAGACGTCAGGGTCATGGCCGCAACTCACGTCAGGTTGGCCCAAGCGGTTGCCCGGGGAGAGTTCAGGGAAGACCTGTTCTACCGCCTGAACGTGGTATCGCTCCGGGTACCCCCGCTGCGGGACCGCGAGGGAGACGTCGAGTTGCTGGCCGGGAGGTTCGTATCGGACCTGGCCACCCGGCACGGGTTGCCGACGCCGGCGCTTTCGCCGGAAGTGCTGTCCGCGCTGCGGGGCCACCCGTGGCCCGGCAATGTGCGGGAGCTGCGCAACGCCATCGAGCGGGCCTTGGTGCTGTCGCCGCCGGGAACGTTGGAGCTGGAACAGTTGTGGCTCGAGCGGGACGACATCCCCGCGGGAGACCGAGCCCACAGCCTGCTGCCGTTCCCGGCCCCGTTGGAGAACATCATCCGGGCGGCGGTCGCGGCCATGGTGGAGCTGACACGGGGCAACAAGAGTGAGGCGGCCCGCATGTTGGGCATCTCACGACCGAGGCTGCAACGCTGGCTGAGTGAAGACACCAATGAACCGACGGATCAATGAACATCAATGAAGGGTTGTTTCATGGATAGAACATGGGTGGGCAAGGGCCTGTTGCTGGGCAGCATGGTGCTGGTGGCGTGCAGCGACAGCACCGAACCGACTCCCGACATCATCCGGGACCCCGGTGCGCTGAACATCCTCCAGTTGGCCCAGAACGCCCCGCCACTGTGGAACTCTCAGGCGAGTTTCTACGCCGTCCGCGGTGAAGGCCGCGAAGCGCGGCTGTTCTTCCAAGACGCGACCGGCGGGAGGGGCGAAGAGTACCTGCGCCTGAAAATCCCTGGTCCGTCTCTGCTGACCAGACCCGATGGAACCCCATTCTCCGTCGGCGATTCGATCCTGATCACGGTCACGGTAGTCGACGTGCAGCAGATCCTGTTCGAGTTGGAGCCGAGTGGCCTGCGCTTCGACCCCGCCAAGCCGGCGGAACTCGACATCGAGTACCAGGAAGCCGGCGACGACTACGACCAGGACGGTGACGTCGACGCCGAGGACGACCGGATCGAAACCGAGCTGGCCATCTGGCGCCAGGAGGTCGCCGGTGGGGTCTTCGAGCGGCTGGGATCCGTCAAGTTCGAGGACCTCAAGGAAATCGACGTCGAACTCACCGGCTTCACCCGCTACGCGATCGCGTACTGAGACAGCGACCATGATGGCGCCCGCCGATCCCCTGACCCACCTGCGGACCCTGCTGGACGAGGGCCGGTTCCGCGAAGCCGTCGCCTGGCGCCGCGGCGCGGAGCCGATGCTGTCCGGCCGGCCCGAGGGAAGGCTCATGGCGGCCACCGCCGCCCTGCGCGCCGGCGAGGTCGACCTCAGTCGCATGGACGCCACGGCGGCGCTGGAGGAATTCGTCGCGCAGGCCGATCAGGACGGGCGAATGCGGTGCCACAACCTGCTGGGCGCCATCGCCTTCGAACAAGGCAAGGTGGCGGAAGCCCGCACCGCCTTCGCCACCGGACTCTCGCTGGCGGAAGAATTGGGTGATGCGCTGGTCGTGGCCCGGGCGTCCAACAACCTCGCCTCGGTGGCCCATCTGCACGGACGCGCGGAAGAGGCACTCAGCCTGTACCGGACCGCGTTGCTGGCCTATCAGCGGTTGGGCGACCGCCGCGGCGCGGCGGAGACATATCACAACCTCACGGTGACGTTCCGCGACATGGGCCTGTGGCCCGACGCGCTCGATGCGGTGACCGAAGCCGTGCG
>SMVY01000071.1 GCA_004357415.1 Gemmatimonadota bacterium | reverse complement strand
GGCCTGCGGGACGCCGAGGCCCAGGTCCGCTGCGTCATGTGGCGAGACGATGCTTCGCAAATGAAGGAAGTGCCCTCCGAAGGGGCCAAGGTCTTCGCCTTCGGGTCGCCCACGGTGTGGGCCGAGCGCGGCGAATTCCGCCTGACGGTCAGACGGTTGATCGCCACCGAGGGCGTGGGGCTGCAACAGGCACTGCTGGAACAAACCAGGACCGCGTTGCAGGCGGACGGGTTGTTCGATCCGGCACGGAAGCGGCCGTTGCCGATCTGGGCCACCGGCGTTGCCCTGGTGACCAGTCTGGACGGGGCGGTGCTGCACGATGTGGTGAGTGTCGCCCGCAAGCGGTGGCCCATGGCCAGGATCATGGTGATCGGCACCCGGGTGCAGGGCGCCGGTGCCGAAGCCGAAGTGGTCGGCGCACTGCGGTTGGTCAACCGGGTGGAGGGAATCGAGGTGTGCATCGTGGGACGGGGCGGGGGAGCCCGTGAGGATCTGGCGGTGTTCAACAGCGAGTCGGTGTGCCGCGCGCTGGCAGAGGTGCGAGTGCCCACGGTGTCGGCCGTGGGGCACGAGACCGATATGTCACTCACCGACCTGGTGGCCGACGTCCGCGCGGCTACGCCGTCGGCGGCGGCGGAGCTGGTCTTCGCGGACCAGGCCGACGTCCTGCGACACGCCGGAGCCTTGGCCAGCAGGCTGGCCGGCGGCCTCAGCCGGCGGACCAGGCTGGCGGCCGAACGGCTCAATCGGGCGGGCGACCGCCTGGAAAACGGCCTGGAGCGGGTCATCAACATCCGCCGGCAGGCGCTCGACCGGCTCGGCGTGGCACTCGACGCCCTGAGTCCCCTCAAGGTGCTGCAGCGCGGCTATGGGCTGGCGTTGTCCCCCGACGGCAAAGTCCTTCGCCGTCGCGCCGATTTTCCCGAGGGTACTCCCTTCCGGCTGCGGCTGGCCGACGGCGAAGTCCTGGCCCGCGTGGAGAACCGGTGACCGGCGCCGGTGAATCGCCCCCGCCGGGGGAGCGCCTGGCTGAGGACCTCCGGCGCCTGGAGGAGATCGTCCGTCTGTTGGAGTCGGACGAGCCCGAGCTGGACGAGGCCCTGGCGCTGTTCGAAGAGGGCGTTACCCGCCTCAGGCAAGCGCGCGACCAGTTGGCGCAGGCGGAGTTGACCGTTCAGCGGGTGCTGGAACAGGCCGATGGCACCATCAGGCTCGAAGACCTCGATGAATAATCCGGTCGACATGGATTCCCCCGCTGCCCTGCTGGCCGAGGCACGGACCCGGACGGATAATATCCTGGAGGAGTGGGCCGTTCGCCTGGCGGACCGAGTGCCCGGCGCCGGGGGCCAGGGGCTGGCCTACGCGCTGGTCGGACCCGGCAAGCGGATCAGACCCGCGCTGGTCATGGCCGGGTACCGCTCGGTTGGTGGCATGGACGACGGCATTGCCGTCGTTGCGGCGGCGGTGGAGACGGTCCACACCTATTCGCTGGTGCACGACGACCTTCCCTGCATGGACGACGACGATCTCCGCCGGGGTCGCCCGACGACCCACGTGGCGTTCGATGTTCCGGTGGCTACCAGGGTCGGGTTCTGGCTGGTTCCGGTGGCGGCTCAGATGTTGGTAGAGGGGGCCACTCGGTTGGGGCTGGACGCCGACGGGCTCGGCAGAATTGCGCGGGAGCTGTTCCAGGCGAGTGGGATCGAGGGCATGGTAGGCGGCCAGTGGCTCGATCTGGTTGCCGAGCAGCAGGATCTGGGCTTGGGCGAATTACGGAACATCCACCGGGGGAAGACCGGTGCCTTGATCAGGGCTTCGTGCGTCATCGGCGGGTTGGCGGCCGGGGCCACCCCCGCTCAGGTCGAGGCCCTCGCGGCCTACGGCGAAGACATCGGCCTGGCGTTTCAGGTGGCCGACGACGTCCTCGACACCACGGCCACCAGCGATCAACTGGGTAAGACGGCGGGCCGCGACGAGGCTCTGCGGAAGTCCACCTACGTCCAGCTCATGGGGGTGCGGGAGGCCAGGCTGGAGGCCGATCGGCTGGCTCGGAGCGCGGTGACCCATCTCGTCGCCGGCGGTGTGCCTGCGGAGGCGCTGGCTGGCTTGGCCGAGTATATTGTGAGGAGAGAATCCTGATCCCCAAGCCCCGGTAGCCATGTCGTTACTCGAATCCATCCAGAGCCCAGACGACCTCAAGCGGCTGACTCCCGACCAGCTGCCGGAACTGGCGGCGGAGATCCGCACGCGGCTGATCGAGTGTTGCAGTCAGACCGGCGGCCACATCGGCGCCAGCCTGGGGGTCGTGGAGCTGACGATCGCCCTGTTGTACCTCCTCGATTCGCCGCGGGACAAGGTGCTTTGGGACGTGGGCCATCAGGGCTACACCTGGAAGTTGCTGACCGGGCGCAACGAGCGGTTCCCCACACTGCGGACCGAAGGCGGCCTTTCAGGCTTTCTCCGGCGAAGTGAGAGCGAGCACGACCACTTCGGCGCGGGCCACGCCGGCACCGCCATGTCGGCCGCGTTTGGCATGGCCACCGCGCGGGATCTCAAGGGGGAGGATTTCAAGGTGGTGGCGGTGACGGGTGACGGCGCGCTCACCTGTGGCCTGTCGTACGAGGGGATGAACAACGCCGGCCACTCCGACCGGGACGTGATCCTCATCGTCAACGACAACGGGATGTCGATCGCCCCCAACGTCGGGGCCATCAGCAAGATGCTCGGCAGCATCGTGGCCGATCCCCGCACCAACAGGCTGCGAGAGCGGATCAAGGGTGCCACCGTGGCCCTGGGGGGAGTGTTCGGCGAGGGCGTCGTGGACTTTGCCAAGAACGTGGAAGAGTCGGTCAAGAATCTGTTTTCCGAGGGCATGTTGTTCGAGGAGCTTGGCTTCCGCTACTTCGGACCCATAGACGGGCACGATCTCCCCAAACTGCTGGAGACGCTCGCCTTCGTGCGCGACCTGAGCGGACCGCGTGTGGTGCACGTCCTGACCGAGAAGGGCAAGGGCTTCAGCTTTGCCGAGGCCAACAAAGAGAAGTGGCACGGCCTGGCCGCTTATGATCCTGTCACCGGCGAGATGCGCAAGAAGAGCAGCGGGCCGCCCGCCTGGACCAAGGTGTTTGGCGACGGCATCACCCAGTTGGCCGAGGAGTATCCCAACGTGGTGGCCATCAGCGCCGCGATGCCCGCCGGCACCGGAACCAACATTTTCCAGAAGGCGTGGCCCGAGCGTTTCTTCGATGTGGGTATCGCCGAAGGGCACGGGGTCACCTTCGCCGGTGGCTTGGCCACTCAAGGCATCAAGCCGATAGTGGCCATCTACAGCACCTTCCTCCAGCGGGCGTACGACAACATCATCCACGACATCGTGGTACAGCGGCTGCCTGTGGTCTTCTGTATGGACCGCGCCGGACTGGTGGGTGTGGACGGGCAGACCCACATGGGGCTGTACGACATCGCCTACATGCTGGCCTTGCCCGGCATGACGGTGACCGCGCCCAAGGATGGGGCCGAACTCGTGGGATTACTGCGCACGGCCATCGAATACCAGGACGGCCCCTTCTGCACCCGATACCCGCGCGACAAGGCGCCGGCCGAAGTGCCGCACGCCTCCGGGATTCCAGCGGTGCCCTACGGCACTTGGGAAGTGCTGCGAGAGGGCAGCGACGTGGCCATCCTCGCCGTGGGCACGATGGTGTTGCCCAGCCTGGAGGCCGCGGAGCGATTGGCGAAGGATGGCATCGACATCACCGTCGTCAATTGCCGGTTCCTCAAGCCGCTGGACAGCGTAACCCTGGAGTCGTTGGTGCAGCGCCATCGCCGGTTGGTGACCATCGAGGAAGGGACCGTCGTCAACGGTTTCGGCGCTTTCCTGGCGGCGACCCTTCAGACCACCCACCCCGAAGTGCGGACTGTGGTGCTCGGCGTTCCCGATCAGCTGCAGGAGCACGCGCCCCGTGACAGGCAACTGGCCAAGTACGGACTGACGGCCGACGGTATCGCACGGCGCATTCAGACACTGCTCCAGCACGAAGAGGAAACGTTCGAGCCGCGATGAACGTCGGGGTCGTCGGCAACACACGCTACCGCGATCTGCGGAACGTCCTGCGCGAGTTGAAGCGGCTGGCGCCCGCGCGCAACATCACCCTGTTTACCGAGGAGGATCTCGTCCCCCTGTGGGACGAGGCGGTGCCGCCGGTGACTGGAGCCGCGCTCGACGCCCTCCTCGCCTTCGGTGGTGACGGAACCCTCCTGCGCGGGGCCCGCCTGGTCCAGAGCCGGGAAATCCCCATCCTCGGGTTCAATCTCGGCCGGGTCGGGTTCCTGACCTGGGCCAGTTACGATGACCTCGCTCCGGCGCTCGATGCCCTCGTGTCCGGGAAGTTGGCGGTCGACCGGCGCCAAGTGTTGTCGTCCAGCATCCTCAGCCCCAACGGCGACGTGCAGCCGCTCCCCAATTCCCTCAACGACGTCACCGTCCACAAGGGCGGGGTCGCGCGTGTGGTCCGGTTGGACGTCACCATAGAGGGCGAGACCATCGGACCCTACAGCGCCGACGGGATAATCGTCGCCACGCCGACCGGATCGACCGCCTATTCCCTGAGCGCGGGAGGCCCCATCGTGGTGCCCGGCGTTCAGGCCATGGTCGTCACGCCGATCTGTGCCCATACCCTCGCGGTGCGGCCCGTGGTGGTGCCGGCCCACTACACCGTCGTGGTCGAACCGCTGCCGCCGTGGGCTGAAGAGGATCTGCTGGTGTCGCTCGACGGCCAGACCTCCGTGCGGCTCCATCCCGGCGACCAGGTGGAGATCCGGCGTGCCCCCACCGCCGTATTGCTGGCCCGGTTCGATGAGCAGGAGTACTTCCATCGCATGCGGCAGAAGCTCCATTGGGGAGACCTCTCCGACCGCACCCTGGACTAGGCCGTGCTCAGCGAACTCCGGGTCCGCAACCTCGCCACGGTGGCCGACGTAACCCTGATGCTCGGGCCCGGCCTCAACGTCCTCACCGGCGAGACCGGGGCGGGGAAGTCGCTGCTGGTCGACGCCTTGGCGCTGCTGCTCGGTGAGCGGGCCGACACCCAGGCGCTCCGTCCCGGGGCGGCCAAGGCGGTGATCGAAGGGGTGGTCGAAGAGATCGACCCGCGTCTCACCGCCGGCATCGAATCGCTGGGACTCGATGTGGAGGACGGACGGCTGGTCATCCGCCGGGAAGTGGCGGCAGAAGGCCGCTCACGCGCGTGGGTCAACGGCAGCCCTACGACCGTCAAGGTGCTGGCCCAACTGGGCGCTCTCCTCGCCGACCTGCACGGGCAGCACGAAACCCAGTCACTCCTCCGCCCCGATGCCCAGCGGGACATGCTCGACGCCTTCGCCGGCGCCGGGGGCGAGCGCGTGGCGGTGGTGGATGCCCACGAGACGCTGCACGCGCTCGAAACGGAATACCGGGCGCTCAGCGACCGCCGTGATGAAGTCCGCCGGCGGGCGGATTATCTGCGTCACGTGGCCCAAGAGATCAGTCAAGCCGATCCACAGCCAGGAGAAGACGCGGCTCTCGATCGCGAAGCCGCCCTCCTCGGCGAGGCCGATGCGGTCGAGGCGCTGGCCCAATCCGTGTTGCAGGAACTCGACCGGGGAGACGGCGCCGCGCTCCATGCCGTCGGCGCGGCGGAACGCGCGGTGGACCGGTTGGAAAAATTCGATCCCACTGTGGCCGCCTGGCGGGAACTCCTCGATGGCGCCTACGCCAATCTCAGTGAACTGACCCGAGTCGTGGAGCAATACGCCAACGACATAGAGCATTCACCGGAACGGCTGGCCGAGGTCGAAACCCGGCGCGACGTGCTCGGACGCCTGAAACAGAAGTACGGCACAACCGTCGAAGCCGTCCTCGAGACGCTGGCGGGTGCCATGGACGAATTGAACGTCCTCGATACGGCGGACCTCGACCTCGAGGTCCTCGAGGCCAAACGGACCGCCGCGGCCGCGGCCCTCGACGCCGCCTGCGACCGGTTGTCGGCCAAGCGCGGGATCGCCGCCGGGCGGCTGACCAGGGCGGTCGACAAGCTGCTCCCCACATTGGGCCTTGCCGGGGGACGGATGACCATCGAGTTGCCGGCCCTCCCTCAGGCGGGTCTCACCGGACGGGAGTCGGTCGCGTTCCAGGTTCAGCTCAACCAGGGCATGGACCCGCGGCCGTTGGGCCGGGTGGCGTCGGGTGGTGAATTGTCCCGCATCATGCTGGCGCTCAAGGTGGTGCTGGCGCGGCACGACCGGATCCAGACCCTGGTGTTCGACGAGATCGACCAGGGGATCGGTGGCGAGGTGGCTGTCCAGGTCGGCGAGGCCCTGGCCCGCGTCGCCCAGGGCCGTCAGGTGCTGGTCATCACCCACCTACCCCAGATCGCCGGCAAGGCCGACCGCCATCTCGTGGTTGCCAAAGGCTCCTCCGGCGGCATGGCCACCAGCGACGTCTCGGTCATTCACGGGGAGGATAGAGTGCTCGAGGTAGCCAGAATGTTGGGAGATGCCGAGAGCGCGGCCGCGCGCCGGCACGCGAAGGAGCTGCTGGTGGCTGATAGCTAATGGCTGGTGGCTAGTGGCTGGTGGCCTTATCGTTTACCGCCTGACCGCCCTCCAGCCTCCTCGCCACCACCAACACATCCCCCATCTGCCGCCGCTTGCGATAGCCGAGCAAGTGGAACACCTCGAGTGCGAACCACCGAGCCACGCGCCCGTTCACCAGGAGGGTCCCGCCGTGTGATGGATCGCGGGTGACACCCGGCATCCATGGCAGGATGTTGTCGATGTGCAGCCGGCGGAGGAGAGCCGAGACGGACAGCCAGAATGGGCTGAACTCCCGGGTAATGAAGAACCCGTCGTCACCGGCGGGTTGATACAGCGGCATGAGGATGAGGCCGGTCTCCTGCGCGGTGACGGAGCCGCACTCGTCGTCGGCTACGTGTTCGTTTACGGTCACCTCCTGGAATGAGGCGTAGCCGGGCCGCATGGCGAACCCGTCGTTGGGGCCGACGAAATGGCGGTGGCGCACTTCGAGCACCCGCGGAAGATTGCGGCTCAGGTGGGCCAGGAAGGTTCGGGCCTCTGCCAGGCGCGTGGCGGCTCGTGGATCGGGCAACATCCCCGCGGCCTCGAGCGCCAACCAGACCGCCGCTTCGATGCGGTCGACCGAGCTGGCGTCTTCGTGCTGGCCGCCTTCGAGGCCGAGGGTCACGTGGCCCTGGTCGTTGAAGAACTCGAGCATCGTTCCTTCCAGGTGTTCCTCGAGTCCCATGACGAGCGGGAGCGGGAGCTGCATGGCGAATCGCCGGTTGCGCAGCGTGTCGCCCACGGTGCTGAACGGTGGGCTCCGGCCCGATGTGGTGTGCACGTCGATGAGATAGCTCTCGCCGGTGGCTTGGTCGAGGACGTCACTGATGATGTCGTGCAACTCGAGCAGGTCGGCATCTTCCGACACCGTCGGATCGGGTTCCCGATCCAAGGTGACTCGGCCGAGCCGCTCGCGGGTCCAGTGGCGGTTGAGGTCGCTGTCGACAAAGCGGACACGCTCGGCGAGGGCGGCCTGGTTGCCCCGCAACGCCACGAAGGTGCCCTCGAGTTGATATGCTTCGACCGTCAACGTGTTGAGTACCCGGGTGAGCGCCTCGACCCCGGCCGGCTCGTTGCCGTGGAGCCCGGCCACGCACACCAGCACCGGGCCGGGGGTGGGTCCGTCCATCCGTCCGATGACGCGGGTCGCGGTCGTGTCGACATCCCTCGTGGCGATGGTCACACCGGTGCCTTCATTCGTCCTCACCCAGTTTCTCCTGCAGCAGCCGTTGGGCGATCGGCATGAAGTCGCCGACGCTCACGATGCCCACCAGGATATCGTCCTCGACCACCGGGAGGCTGGTGAGCTTCCTCGCCCGCATCAGTTCGATGGCCTCGAGCGTGGTCGTTTCCGGAGCCACCGTCACCGGCGCGGTGTCCATCAGGTCGCGCACCGGGATGGTCAGGTCGCCCTCCGACACCCTGGCCGTGGCCAGGGCCCGGAGGACCGACCCGTAAGATAACAGGCCGATCAACCGGTGCTCCTCGTTCTCCACCGGCACCTGGCGGACCCCTTTCCAGTCCATGAGCAGCGCGGCCAGATCCACCAGCTCGTCTTCCTTGACGGTGAACAGGTCGGTGGTCATGTACTGCTCCACCCTGAGGTAGTGTTGGCGCCAGTTGCTGCTCTGTGACAGCGACGCCGCTCCCCATTTATGCACCGGCAGACCGAGTTGCTGATAGTGGGACGTCGCCGCCGTGAGGGCCGCCAGCCGCTCGGACTTGGTGCCGTCGCTGCCCAACTCCACCAGAGATTTCTCCAGCCAAGTGGCACCGGTCATGCGCGTCTCCACCCGCTCCTGAATGACGCCGAGGTAGCGGTCGATATCCTCCGCGGCCACCCCGTTGTCAGCCAGACCTTCGCGCGCCAGTGGCAGCAATTCCTTGAGGATGAGATCGGGGGCGCTCACCGGCTTGTTGTCCAGCCAGGTGAAGCCGCCGTTGAGCCCGCGCCGGGCTGCCGCCAGGACGTTGGCCCGGGCCTCGCTGAAGGCCATCCGTTGGGTCAGGTCGGGATACTCCCGAACCCCGCCGAGCACCATGCCCACCCAAAAGGCGGCGTTGGCGACCTCGTCGATGGTCGACGGACCGGACGGAAGGACCCGGCACTCGATGCGCACGTGGGGCACCCCTTGGTGTACCCCATAGCACGGCCGGTTCCAGCGATACACCGTACTGTTGTACAACTGGAGAGCGGCCAACTGCGGAGCCTTGCCTTCCTTGAGGAGCTTCAGCGGGTTCTCCTGGGGCTTGCTGCTCAACAGAGCGGGGATGCGGGCGATGTCCTCCTGGTACACCTCCAGGATGGACGACTCGATCCACTGTTCGCCGAAGCGCACCCGGGGCGCCAGTTCCCGTACGTGCCGTGTTGAACGGCGCGTGTCGATGGCCTGCTGAAACAGCGCGATCCGCGTTTCCGCCCACAGGCGCCTGCCGAACAGCATGGGAGAGTTTACCGCCGCGGCCGTCAGTGGTGCCGTGATCGCCTGCGCCATGTTGTAGATGCGGGCGAATTCGTCGGGATCGACCTGCAAGTGCACCTGGAAGCTGGTGTTGGCGCCCTCGAGCATGACCGAGTCGTGCTCGAAGTTGAGTTCGTCGGCACCCTGGATCTGCACCCGGTACACGCCGCCGCTCATCCGGTTGATGGCCACGTTCAGAGCCTGGTAGCGCTCCCGCGGCGTCATGTTTTGCAGACTGAGATCCGACTTCGTCAGCGTGGGGAGGATACCGGTCAACACCACTTCGGCGCGATGTTTGTGGGCTTCTGCCTGCACCTGGCCCAACATGTCGTTCAACGTGGCGTGCATTTCGGAAAAGCACTTCCCGCCGAGGGTGCACGGCGGGAGATTGACCTCGAGGTTGAACAGGGCAATCTCGTTAGTAAACTCCGGCCCCAGGTTGGCCAGGATCTCGTCGGCAATGGGAGCCGGCCGCCAGGCGCGGTCGACCAGGAACATCTCCTGCTCGGCGCCGATACGCCGCACGCCCGATTCGATGCG
>SMVY01000070.1 GCA_004357415.1 Gemmatimonadota bacterium | reverse complement strand
GCGCGAGGATCCCGATATCGTGTTGATCGGCGAGTTGCGGGACCTGGAGACCGCGGCCATTGCCATCGAGACGGCCGAAACAGGCCACTTGGTGTTCGGAACGCTGCATACCACCACCGCCGCCTCGACCATCGACCGCATTATCGACCAGTTCCCCGCCGACCGGCAGGCTCAGATCCGGGTCATGCTGTCGGAATCGCTGCGGGGCGTCATTGCCCAGACGCTGTGCAAGAAGGTCGGCGGCGGCCGCGTGGCGGCACGCGAGATCCTGTTGACCAATACGGCCATCAGCAATCTCATCCGCGAATCGAAGACGTACCAGATTCCGTCCATCATCCAGACCAGCCGCAAGGCGGGGATGATAACGCTCAACGACTCGCTGTTCGATCTCGTCAAACGCAAGGTGGTCGAGCCCAAGGAGGCCTACATGAAGTCGGTGGACAAGGCCGGGTTCGAGCAGCAACTTCAGTCCCACGGCATCAACGTGGCGGCGCTGCTGCGTTAACCTCGGGAGCTGGGAGCCAGAAGCTCCTGGCTCCTCCCCAAAGTGTGGCTTTCGGCGAGTCAGGCGTCTCACACTGAGACGGCCGCCACGGCTTAACGCCAGAGCCGGACGGCCGTCTTATTGTGTGAGTCTCTCACACTTACCCTGGAAACCGACAAAAGCGAGGTAGCACATGCGGGGACAGTACCTTTCGGTGATGGCAGTGGCGGTGGGTATCGCCGTGGCAGGATGCGAGTCGAGTAGCCCGTCGAGCGGCGATCCAACCGCATTCGACGCGGCGATCATCGCCGCCGACGGAGGCCTGGAAGATCTGGAGATGATGCACGGCCCGGGCCTGGGGCTTCGCGGGATCATATTCCCGGGGTTGATCGCCGGGCGGCCCGATTGCCCCCAGACCCAGGATGTGTTCCTGTGTGATCCCATCCAACGGGACGGCATCGACTACACCCGTACGATCATCTATCGCGATGCATACGGCGCCGCCCAGGGCGCCTACGCCGGGGCCACCACGGCGAGTATCGAATACGTGATCTCCCTGATGGGTGAACGCGGCAGGGATGGCTGGAGCGCCAGCGTCGACCGCACCCGGAACTTGACGGTAACGGGTCTGCAGGACGGTACCGGCACGGTGGCATGGAACGGGACCAGTGCGGGCACGCTGTCTCGTAGCCGGCACACCGAAGACGGCCTGAGCCGCACGTACGATGTGACCACCTCGGGGACCGTCACGGATGTGGTGATTCCCTTTCCCCGGACCGACGATACCTGGCCGCTATCGGGAACGATCACTCGGTTGGTTTCCATGACGCGGACCAACGGCGACGACATCCGCACCAGAGAGCTGGAGGTCACCATCGAGTTCAACGGCGGCAGCGAGGTGACCGTCACCGTCGGCGACGAGACGTTCACGCTCGATTTGTCTCAGCGGATGGATGGCGGGCGGCATGTGCGGCGGCGTTCCCGTTAGCTCCCGGGACTGACCTCGTCTCACCAAGGGCGCCTCCACCAGGGGGCGCCCTCTCTCGTGCCCACCCCCGTGCATGGGAGTGTGTGCTGCCCTCTGGCCACGCGAACCGTTATGCCGTATGGTACATCCGTCTTTACGAAAGAAGCCTGGCAGCGGGGTCCTCGATAGCCATGTGCTATCAGCCATCAGCCGTCAGCTGAAAGCCGTCTTTCCACTGTCCACCGTCCACCGTCTGCAGTGCCATGACAGATATCGAACGCCTCACCACAGCTCTGGCCGACCGCTACACCATCGAGCGTGAGATCGGTGCCGGCGGCATGGCGACGGTCTATCTGGCGCTCGATCGGAAGCACGACCGTCACGTGGCGGTCAAGGTGCTCCGCCCGGAGCTTGCCGCCGTACTCGGCGCCGAGCGGTTCTTGCTGGAAATCAAGACGACGGCTAACCTGCAGCACCCGCACATTCTGCCGCTATTTGACAGCGGGCGGTCGGGCCGTCAGGCGGATGGGCGGACAGATGAGTTCCTGTACTACGTGATGCCGTACATCGAGGGCGAAACCCTGCGCGACAAACTCGATCGCGAGACGCAGCTCGGGGTTGAGGAGGCGGTCGCCATCGCGTCAGACGTGGCAGACGCGCTCGACTACGCCCACCGCCACGATGTCATTCACCGTGACATCAAGCCCGAGAACATCCTGCTCCACGACGGCCGCCCCATAGTGGCCGATTTCGGCATCGCCCTGGCGGTGAGTGCCGCCGGCGGCGGTCGCATGACGGAGACGGGATTGTCGCTGGGCACGCCGCACTACATGTCACCCGAGCAGGCCACCGCCGAGAAAGACCTGACCGCTCGGTCGGACGTATACTCGCTCGGCTGCGTATTGTACGAGATGCTCACCGGCGACCCGCCACACACCGGCGCCGCCGCGCAGGCCGTGATCATGCGGATCCTGACCGAGGAACCGCGTTCCATTTCCGACGTCCGCCGCTCGGTACCGCCCAACGTCTCTGGCGCGGTCATGAAGTCGCTGCAGAAGCTTCCGGCCGACCGGTTCCACTCCGCTGCTGCCTTCCACAAGGCGCTGGCGGACTCGACCTTCAGTTATCAGTCTTCCGTCCTTTCGACCGCCCAGGTCTTCAGTGGGTCTCGGGTGCCGGGCTTCGGCTCGTGGCTGGCGGATGGGCGCTCGAAACTGGTGTTGGCCCTGGTTGGTGTACTGGTCATGGCACTGGTGTGGGCTATGGCCTCGGGCGCTCCGGCCAACAGTACTTCCGGCGACAATACTGTTACCCGGTTCGCCGTGGACCTGGGGAATATCAGCGAGCCGGGAGGCATCGCCGTGTCGCCCGACGGGTCACTGCTGGTGCTGAGCGGCCAGAGTCCTGGCGGGCCGCGCCTGTTGTTCCGCCGTCGCTCCGATCAGCTCGAATTCGAACCCATCCCCGACACGCGACAATCACACTCACCGGTTTTTTCGCCTGATGGCGAGTGGATCGCTTTCGTGACGGACCAGGAGATCCGCCAAATCCCTGCTGGAGGGGGGCGGGCGTCGTCCATCGTGAAGCACGCGGCACCGATCTCTTCAGTTCACTGGGGACAGGACGGCACCATGGTGTTCGCCTCCGACCGAGGTCTCCTGTGGCGAGTGCCTCCGGACGGCGGTGATCCCGAGCGTATCCTGGAAACGGGCGAGATCAGCGGCGTTTTCTGGCCCCGGATGCTGCCCAACGGTCGCAGCGTACTGTTCACCAAAATCAAACCGGATCGGATCGGGTACGAAATCAGGCTGTTGGATCTTGCATCCGGAGTGTCGCGTACCTTGCTGTCCGACGCCAGCGATGCACGGTTCCTCGACCGCGGGTGGTTGCTGTATGCCACTCCCGGCCAGGCGCTATTCGCAGTGCCGTTCGACCCCGAGAAAGGTGAGATCATGGGCGCCCCGGTTCCGGTACTCGATCAAGTGACGGTCGACTCCGGAACCGGGGGCGCCCGCTTTGCCATGGCGGATAATGGCACCGTTCTGTACCTGACCGGAGACATGAAGCCCTTGACGCAGCGAACGCTGGTCGAAGTGGACGGGCGGGGTCACGAAGTTTCGCTCCGGTTGCCAACGCGGGCCTACTACGGCGTGCCCCGCTGGAGCCCCGATGGTCAACGCCTCACGTGGCAGCAGGATGTGGGAGACATTTGGGTATACGACCGCGTCACCGGTTCTCGGGATTTGATCGCCAGCGGCGGTGGGCACTACAACCCCATTTGGATGCACGACGGCTCGGCGGTGATCTATGGGACCAGGGCCCACGATAGCACCGTCATCTATCGCCAGTCACTCGACCTGACCCAGGGACCGGAGGTGCTGCTGGCACGGCCGGTCATGGATTTTGCCCTTCCCTGGTCCGTGAGTGTCGATGGCCGGTATCTGGCCTACGGCACGGGGGCCCTCGATGCCCAGGACCTGTGGCTGTTCGACTTGTCGACCAAAGAAAGTACCGCCTACCTGAGAGCCGACTGGGCCGAAGTGGCGCTGGACATATCGCCCAACGGCCGCTGGGCGGCTTACGAGTCCAGTGAAGAGGGACGGACGGAGATCTTCGTACGGGCCTTCCCGGATCCGGGAGAGGCGTTCAAGGTCTCGACCTCCGGGGGCATCGGCGCCCGCTGGGCCGCCGACGGCAAACGTCTCTATTATCGGAATGCCGACACGGTCTGGGTGGTCAGCGTGCGGGCGGAGGATGACTTCGGGATCCTGTCCCAAGAAGTGCAGTACGTCGGCCTCAACATCGGGCTCGACCCGCACCCCGACGGCGAACATTTCGTGGTCGTCAAGCCGGTGGTGCCGAACGACGAGCAGGATGCGTCTCTACAACCGCTGCGCTTGTCCATGGTGCTAAACTGGTTCGCCGAATTGGAACAGCGGTTGGGGCAGACCGACGAGTGAGGTCCGCAGTTATCGCCTGACGAACGACGCCTCCATCAGCACCCAGAGACCGGGGTCCAACACCACCGCCGTAGGCTCACCATCGACGGCGAACTCGAACGTGTGCTGCTGCTCGTCTATCTGAATCCGCTCCACTCGCGGGGCGCCTTCCACCGGATGGATGGCGATGTCCAGCGGCATGGCGAACCGATAGACGGGTTGCGTCTGCGTCAGATCGACCGTGACTATGCCACGGTCGGCGTCGTAGTCCCACCCGCCGTCGAGCGCCAATACGCCTCCCTGGTACAGCCACTGCCGGAAGAACCACTCGAGATCGGTGCCTGAAGCCTCCTCCATGGCCCGTCGAAAGTCGTCGGTATTGGCGTTGCTATTGAAATGCCGGCCGTAGTAGATCCGGATGCCCTCCCAGAAGGCTTCGGTGCCGATGACGCCGCGCAGCATATGCAGGGTCCAGGCGCCCTTCTGATACATCATGCCCGTGGTCACCTGGCTCATGTCGGTCAGGTTGTCGTGCACGATGCGGTAGTCGGGCCGGTCGGCGTAGAACCGGAAGATGCGATCCCGGCTCCGTTCCAATCCGTGGACGAACTCGTCTCGACCGTAGGCGTGCTCGATGTAGAGCAGGGTGAAGTAGGTGGCGAATCCCTCGCTCAACCACACATCGTCCCAATCGTACTCCGTAACCGCGTTGCCGAACCACTGGTGGGCCACTTCGTGGATGATGACGTTGCGCCAGCGGACGTCTCGGGTGCCGGTGACTG
>SMVY01000069.1 GCA_004357415.1 Gemmatimonadota bacterium | reverse complement strand
GGGGACCTCAATGCCGACGGCACCAACGCCAATGACCCGATGTACGTCATTCGAGACGCCTCGGACTCCGGCATCGAATGGAACGACCCAGCCGATGCCCAGGCCTATAATACCTTCATCGGCAGTCTCGACTGCCTCAACAAGCAGCGCGGCACCATCATGACGCGAAACAGCTGCCGCAACCCGTGGCAGAACTTTCTCAACCTGAACCTGCGGCAGGCACTGCCGGCCATGGGGAAGAACCTGATCACGCTCGAGATCGGCTTCTTCAATTTCCTGAACTTGCTCAACAGTGATTGGGGCGTCACCAAGAGCGCCGGTGGTGGGGTGTTCTCCACCCAGACCATCGGACGGGTCACCAGCAGTACCGACGACGGTAGCGGGGTGTTCATTCCCCAGTTCGACTACACCGGCCCCACGAACGATGCCAGCGATCCGTCGACGGCCACCTACGTCAGCAATGGCCAGGCATCGAATTCGTGGCAGCTGATGTTTTCCCTGCGCTACGAGTACGGTGGGGGGATTTTCTAAGCGGGGCAGCGGGGCAGGAGGATGGCGAAGGCCGTTCTCCTCCGCCCCCCGACGGTGGCAGGTCACCAAACAAGAGCGCCCGGTATCCCCGGGCTCTCTTGTTTCTTGGTTCCAGCTACGTCCTCACCCGCCACAGTAGTACCAGGCCCACTACCAGCAGAATCAGGTTGGGGATCCAGGCGGCAAATCGAGGGTTGACGGCGCCGCTGGTGCCGACGGCCTCGGACAGCTGAATGAACAGCAGGTAGGCCACAGTGGTGCCGAGCGAAATGGCGATGCCGTACGCGGTGCCGCTCCGGTGTGAGGTGACGGCCATCGGTGCGCCGAACAGGGCGATGATGAAGCACGCCCCCGGGAGCGCCAACTTCAGGGCCTGTTGCACTTTCAGCTTGTTGGTGTCGTTGCCCGACCGGTCGAGGGCCTCTATGTACCTGCCCAGCTCAGCGTAGCGCATTTCTTCCGTGGCCTTCGGCGCCACCAGCAGGTCCTCGGGCCGCTGAGTGAGGGCGCCCAGGATCATGCTTTCGAAGGCGACCGCCGAATAGACACTCTGGTCGACGATCATGCGGCTGGACCCATGCCACAGGCGCCAGCGGTTCAAGGTCGAATCGAAGGTGGCACTGTCGGCGGTAATCGTCAGGCCCGGGTACTCGAGGCTGGAACCCGGGCGCTCGAAGATCGCGTGCTGCAGTTGCAGCTTCTGCAGGTCCAGTGTGCGCACGGAGTAGACCCAGCCGTTGTCCCCCCGGAATACGAAATTGTAGCGGAACCGGGTGGGTGGCGGACCCTCCCCCGCCTGGATTTCGACCTGTTTGGCCGATGCCCCGGGCGACAGTTCGCCCACCACCAGGGCCAGGACGGTGGCGGCGGCGCCGGCAATGAAGATGGGAAACACGATGCGCCGGAAACTAAGGCCCGATGCCTTGGCAGCGGTGATCTCCGAATACCGGCCCATGGTTCCCACCGTGAACACCGTGGCGAACAGTACCGCGGCCGGCATGACCAGGTAGGCGTTTTCCGGGATGGAATACAAGTAGCTCACCACGATCTCCCGCCAGGTGAGGCCATTGCTGAGCAGGCCCCGCAGGTGATCGGTGAGGTCGATGAGCACGGCGATCAGGGGGAACCCCAACGCGGTCAGGATGAAGGTCTTGACCCATGCCTTGAGTACGTAGCGGTCGAGCGTTGACCGGAGGAGCTTCACCTGGGCGCCCGGCGCTGCGGGAGGATTTGCTTGATGCTGTCCCACAGGTCCGCGAAATCACCACCCCGGGCCGTCCCCGTGTGCCGGGACACCACCAGCATGCCCAGTAGGCCGAAGGTCGTGAGCAGGATGTTGGGGGCCCACATCGGGATCCACGGATCCATTCGGCCAAGGTCACCTAGGCTCTCTCCGGCCGTCAGACCCACATAGTAGATGGCAAACACCGACAACCCGCCTCCGATGACCAGTCCCATCCCACCCCGGGGAAAACGCAACGCCATGGGGATTCCCACCACGACGAACGACAGGCACGCCATGCTGATGGCCCACTTCTTGTGGATCTCGACCAGATAGGCATTGGCCTTCCGCCGGGCCACTCTCTCCACGTCGCGGGCGGCGGAAATGTCGGACCATGGGACCAGAGCGACGTTATGATTTGCAACAACTGGCTCGACTTCCGGCTCAGGCTCAACCTTTTTCTTGCGGGGCCTCAGCAGCTTCCGCGGGACCAGTGTGTCTTGTGCCACCTCGGTCGCTTCCGCCGTCCTCGGGAGTAGCAGGTTGATGACACCGTCCCAGGCGTCGCAGATGGTTCTCCGTGGTGTGGCCGCATTGTAGGGGAGACCGGCCAGCGGCGGCAGCTCCATCAAGACTCGTAAGTCGCTACGGAGAAACCGGTTACGGTCCTGGCGCGATTGAGCGACGTCGCGGCGGGCTTGGCGGACGATGTCCTGCATCTCACAGGTGGACAACTCGCGGTCGCCTCGCACGGCTTCGGTGGTACCCCGTTCGAGTTGGTTGGACACATTTCGGATCAGAATGGTGTTCATCTGGAAGGCAGTCAGCCGAAACGCGCGGGAATCGTCGGTCTCGAACTCGTGGATTTCCCCGTGGTGGAGCTTGATCGTGAGGTCCAGCTGGTTGCCGGCTACCGCCATCTGGCCGCTATCGGCGTAGATGATCCGTGGCCGATCCTGGCTGGTGAGGTCGTAGATGACCACGTCCTTGAGGCGGCCGCTGTTCGGGTCGATCCTGCTGGACCGGAGGAACAGGCGGGACGGTGGAATCTCGTTCACGATCTGCTCGCTCAATTCCAGGGTCGGTTTCTTCCGGGCGATGTCGAACAACAGGGTGCGGAGCCGGGCATTGGTGCGGGGCAGGACCTGGTCGACAAATACGAACGTCCCGGCCGACAGCAGGACGCCTGCGACGATCACCGGAGTCAGCAGTTGGCCGACGCTGATCCCGCTGGCGCGCATGGCGGTGATCTCACTGTCGGCCGATAGTTGGCTGAAGGTGTAGAGTACGGCGAGCAGGACGGCCATGGGCATGGTCATGGCGACGATGAACGGGATGCTGAGGGCGAATACCTCGGCGATCACCAGCCAATCCAGTCCCTTCCCAACCAAGTGACCAAAACGGCGGGCCACTTGGTTGAGGAGCATGATGCTGGTCAGGGCCATTAGGGCAAAAGCGAAGGGCCCAGCCAGTTGCCGCATGATGTATCGGTGGAGAAGTCCCATAACTCTAACTGTCGCGGTTGTAGCGACTTGGGGCGCTCGTTATATTGTTTGAACCACTCTCCATTGAATCTAATTCACTTGTCCCCTTCCGCGTGACGCGACTTCTCGTCATCCTTTGCAGCCTGTGCCTGATTCCCGCCACGCTGGTCGGCCAAGGCGCCCAACCGGACACCGTGTATTTCGGGGTTCGGAAGGTCATGGACCGGTCCATGTTCATCCTCGCGGAGCCCCGGGAGTTGCGGTCGCCGTGGCTTGGCATGTCCCTGTCCCCGGCCCAGGCCGGCCAGGCTTGGGCCGAGCGAGTGAGCGCCCGGCTGCAGCGCGAACAGGTCGTGCGAGCCAACACCCAGCTGCTATCACAACTATACGGACGCATGGCGTTTGCGGTTGCCGACTCGGCCGACCGGGCCGCGGGCCGGCGGGGGGTGTTGGGGATCGACCCCCGCTACGCCGATTTGAGTCTGGACGCGCAGGCCCGGTTCGAGCTCAGGACCGACCGGCTCAAGAACGAGCGCTGCACCACCGCTGAGGCCCTGAGGGCCGACTCGGGCTGCCGGGCCAAGTTCAAGGCGCCCCGACTCGATACCGAATTCAGCGCCTTGGCCGGGGGCGTCATCGCCGAGCGGGTCCACATCAACGTCGATTGGGACTCGCAGCGGGAGCTCAACGCCAGCAACACCATCCAGGTCTTCTACCAGGGACTGGAAGACGAGATCATCCGGCGGATCGAGGTGGGCACGGTGAGTTTCCAGCCCCCGCCGTCCCGGTTCATCACCTCGCAAATCCCCAGCAACAACTTCGGCGTCAACGCCGCCTTCGAGGTGGGCCCGTGGCAGATTCAGGCGTTGGTGGCCACGCAGGAGGGTAGTGTCGTCAACGAACGGCGATTCACCATCGGAGCGACCGCCAGCGAACCGCAGGACCGTGCGCTGCGCGACCTGGACTTCGAATCCAACCGGTTCTTTTGGGTGGTCGACCCGACGGTGGTGCCGGGTTATCCCGCGGTGGATATCCTGAATCTGGCTCAACTGGATCAGGTGCCTACCGACGTCCTCCCCAGCCAGGTGCGACTCTATCGTTTCAGGCCGCGCGCCGGCCAGGGTGCCGCGGATCCCAACCTGGGCGGGATCAACGCCTTCGGTGTTCGCGGTGGGAGCGAGCCGGGTCTCGGTGCCCGGTGGGAGCTACTGATCCAGAATCTCGACTACTACCTCGACCCCAGCGGCCTGTGGTTCGTGCTCAATACCAAGCTGGCATCCAACGAGTATATCAGCGTGAGTTATCTCACCGAGGGAGGGCAGCAGGTCGGCACCTTCCCGGAGCAGGATCGGGGTCTGGGTCCCAATCAGGAATACCTTGATACCCTCCAACTGGTGGGAGCCCCCCAGACCCTGTTTGGACAATCGATTTTTCTGCGGGAAATGCGGCAAGTCTACCGCATTGCGGGAACCGATCTCAACAAGAGCACCCTCACCGCGGCGCTCACGCTCAACCGTTCCGAGCGGCCATTGAGTGGCGGCGCAGACACGTACATCGCGTTGTTGGGGTTGGCGCTGCCGACGGACCCCAACGTCCTCGACATCGAAAACCGGGTGTTTCCCCGCTCCCGGGATGCCGGCGCCACGACGTCCGTGGGAGAGTCCTATATCATCTTCCCCCACCTCACACCGTTCGCCGATGGGACCAAACTCTCCACCGCCCCGGAGCGGCAGGACTCGCTTTACCGAACCCCGACCTACCTGGTACTCGGCAGTCAGGGGCCGCCTACCAAGTACGCGTTTCGCCTGCAGTACGAGGCCGCCGGTGGCAGTGATCGATCACAGGTAAATCTGAACGCCCTGAGCGTGCAGGAGGGGACCGACCGGCTGGTGCTCAACGGACGGGTGCTGGAGCGGGGGATCGACTACGAGATCGATTACGCCCTGGGGGTGGTCACGTTCCTCGATCCGGACATCCTCTTCGGGAGCGGGACCGCCCAGCTGGTGGCCAGGTTCGAAGAGCGCGGTTTTTTCGCCATTGCGCCGACGTCCGTGTTCGGATTGACCACCACCTACTCCCTCGGTGACGTGGGAGCGATCAATTTCATGGGCCTGTACCAGCAGGAGCAGTCGGCGTTCACCCGGCCGCCCCTGGGGTTCGAGCCGACGGCCAACTTCATCGGCGGGGTGACGACCCAGCTTCGATTCCGCCCGAGCGGCGTGACGCGATTCCTCAATTCCCTGACGTCGACCCCCGCCACCGCTCCCTCGGTTCTGGACATCAACGCCGAGTTTGCGCTGTCGCGGCCCGTGGCCAACCGGATCGGCGAGGCCTACATCGATGAATTCGAGGCGGATGCCGGGTTTCGGATCTCCACGGGCGAGGCACGGTGGGCCGTGGGGAGCATCCCCAACCGGACCGATGGGCTGTCGCTGCCGGGCTTCGGCGTGACCTTCGACACCACCGACGCGGTCCAGATGTCGTGGCAGAATCTCATTCTACGTGGCGGGGCGGTGGCGCAGGTGTTCCCCCAGGACATCGATCCCGGAATCGTCATCGCCGGGGCGGGCGAGAGTCAGGAGACGGTGCTTTACCTGACGTTTCACGCCGACACGGCTGGGGGTATCGTGCGGTCGGACAATTCGTCGCTGTGGTCGCGGCCGCAGCGGAACGCGGCCCGCTTCCGGCCGCTGGTCATCTCCCTCAGCAATACCGGCATCGACCTGTCGAACAACCAGTTTCTCGAGTTCTGGATGTTCACCGATTCCCGGTTTACCACTCCCCAAGACGCCGGCCTCGAGTTCATCTTTGATCTGGGCACGGTCAACGAAGATGTCCTTGCTCTGGCCCCGGACAGCCTGACCATCACCGGGGTCGACTCGTCGTACACCGGAACCCAACACGTGGGCGTGGGGCGGCTCGACACCGAGCGGGGGGTCACCGGCATCTTCAACGCCCAGACCGACGACGTGGGCATCCTGGGCGACCGGCCGGACTCGATCCTCGTCGTGGGACAGGGCCTTACCTTCGATCCGGCACTGTGCCAACGATCGCTCACCAGCGCAGTCCAGGTGTTCCCCTGGGGAGATCTCGAGGTGCAGTGTTCCAACGGCAACGGGATCCTGGACACCGAAGATCTCAACGGTGACGACGTCCTCAACTTCAACGCGGCCAACATCGCGGACAACGTCTTCCGCTGGGTGTTCACACCCGCCGAACTGGGGCGCTTCTTCGTCCGCAACGGCCGGATCACCAGCATCGGTCGCTGGAGCCTTTTCCGGATCCCTCTCGACTCTCCTGACCAGGTGCTAGGCGTTCCCAACGCGCGGCTGGTACAGCACCTCAGGCTCACGGTAGCCGGGCCGACCAGCGACGTCGATTCTGTCGTGCGCTGGGGCTTCGCCCGGATGAAGCTCACCGGTGCTCCATGGATCAGGCTGGCGGATGCACCGATCGACGGGATCTCCGGCAGCACAGCCAACCCCACCGGAGAGGTCGTAGTCACCACCATCTCGACGACGGACAACACCGACTTGGGGTATGTCCCGCCGCCGGGTGTGACCAACGCCGGTAACAGCAGCGCCACGTCGGACGATCTGGGAACGGAGATCAACGAATCCTCGTTGCGGATCTATACCGTCGACCTGGTCACCGGTGAAGCGTTGCAAGTGGACCAACGCGTGGAGGCCGTCGACCGCTTCGTCGCCGGACCGCAAAACACGCTGAGCTACGGTGAGCTGCGCGTGTGGTTCCGGGGCCGGGGCTCCGGTTGGGAGGAGGGCGACCTCGAAGCGTTCTTGAAGATGGGGAGCGACGACAACAACTTCTATCTCTATCGGACCCCGGCGAGTACCACCAGTTGGGAGCCGGAGGCGGTCATCGATCTCGACATTTGGCGGGAACTGCGCAGCCAGGTGGAAGTTCAGTGGTTGCAGGGGCTCCCGCCGAGCGGGGCGGGGCAGTGTGGCATGGGCGATTCCACGGCCTACGTTGCCTGCAGCGGACCGTACCTGGTACAGGTGGCCGATCCGGGTATCAACCCACCCAACCTGGCTGCCGTGCAGCAGATATCGGCCGGCATCCTCAGGGTCGCCGCCACCACGGTCATCGACACGGCCGAGTTGTGGATCGACGACATTCGGCTGACCCGGCCGGTAAACCAGATCGGTACTGCGCTGGCCATCGACGGCCGGTTGAGTGCGTCCGATGTGGGCAATCTGACCTTCGGGTTTACCCGGCGCGGCAGCCAGTTCCGGCAACTGGGCCAGGATCCCAGCTTCCAGACGACCAACAACTTGAACGTCTCCTCGACGCTGCGGCTCGAGCGGTTCCTGCCGCCGGGGCTCGGGTTGTTCGTGCCTACCACGATCAGTTACGCCCGCTCGTCAACGGATCCGGAACTGGTTGCGGGAACCGACATCATCGCCAGCGACCTCGACGGACTGCGAAAGCCGGAATCGTGGTCCACCAGCTTCTCGATGACCGTGCGCCGGAGCCGGCAGGGTACCGATTGGGTGACCCGCGGGTTGGTGGATCCGTTCACGGTTACCGGCCGCTTCACCACCGGGCGGGCACGGCGGGAGTTGTCCCAGACCGCCAACTCGGCCACGAACCTGTCCATCGGTTACAACCTCGCACCACGCCCGACCAGCCTCAGCCTGGGTATCGGCGGTTTGATCGGATGGCTTCCGGATTGGTTCACCGGGAGCGAGGCTGGTACCGGCCTCCGCAACGCCAGACTCTCGCTGGCGCCCCGGAACGTGCGGTTCAGCAGCACCCTAAGCCGCAACCAGACGGACTTCACCACCTTCCTGGTTCCGGTGGTACTCCCCAGTGACGGCAGCTTCAGTCCGAGCATCTCGTTGTCCCACCTGTGGGTGAATTCCGCCGGTCTAACCTGGCAGCCGTTGGGACTGCTGACGATGAGCGGCGATCTCAGCAGCACACGGGACCTGCGCCACTATGCCGACTCGACATCGATCGGCCGACTGACCTCGCTGTCCCGCCAGAGCTTCCTCGGCCTGGACGTCGGGGTAGAGAAATCCAGGACGATGTCGACCCAGATGTCGATTACCCCGCGCATCAACTCATGGTTGCGTCCGCGGTACGTTACCGGGAGCACGTTCGGGCTGAACCGCGACCTGACGACCCGGAATCCGGTCCGGGTCGACGGCGATACGGCCGGAGCCTTCGTGCTTCCCCAGACCTACAACAACAGCCGCATCCGCGAGCTGGGGGCGGCGGTGAACGTGGCGCGGCTGGTGCAGTCCATATTCGGCGACAGCAGCGGTGTCACCTCCGTATTTGCCCGGGCACGCCCGTTGGATCTGAGCACCCGGGTCATCAGGTCGTCCATCTTCGACTTGGCCACGTTCGAGCCCAGCGTAGGGTACCGGCTCGGCTTGGGGGGCATGGACCAGTTCCTTGCCCAGGGTGGCCAACTGGCCCGCGGGGCTCGGGAAGTGATCACCGACCGTGTCTCCACCGGCGTGACCTTCCCCAAGGGCATCAGCGCCCAGTTGTCCTACGGCCTGGTGCGCACGGCCCAATTCACTCGGGTGGGGGCGGATTTTCTGGAGACCCGGATCCGGGCGAAGGAGTGGCCCGTCGGCAACGTCCGGTGGAACACCTCCATCGTCAGCGGCCCGGTCGCGCTCATCGGATTGGGCCTGGTGTTCCGCCGGACGGAAGGGACGACGGTCACGCCCCGAGCCGATGGGGGTCAGGCCTCGGTTAGGCTCAACAAGTTGAAATCGTTGTCGCCCAATATGAATCTCGCGTTCAGAAACGGCCTGACGCTCACCGCGGGATATTCGTCGTCCAACAACGAGGTCCTCAACAACGGGAACACCACTCTGGTCGAGACCAGTCAGCTCAACGGCACCCTGTCATACTCGTTTCCGCTTCCCCGGTCCATCAGCAGCCGGCGGAGACTGGTCCGGACGTCGCTTAACGCCCTAACCTTAGTATCCACCAGCTGTCTCCAACGGCCGGGTGAGGCCGAGTGCCTGACCATCAACGACATCCGGCGGCAGGAAATAAACGCATCACTCGACACCGACGTCTCGCGGATCTTGCAAGGTGGACTCTCCCTCAGTTATGCCATCAACGACGCGCGCCACATCGATCGCAAGACCTCCCAGATCATCATCAGTTTAAGTTTCAGTCTTTCGCTCTTTGCCGGAGATTTCCGCTAGGGCGCACTCATCGGTATTGGAGCCGACATGGGTTCGTTGAAATCCGTTCTGTCCATCGCCGCCTCGCTCCTGCTCGCATGCCAGAGCGACCGGGCACCGCCCCGTCCATTCGATGGGGCTCAGGCCTTCTCCTATGTCGAGTCACAGTTGGCCTTCGGGCCGCGAATTCCCGGGACGCCGGAGCACCAGGCGGCGGGGCGATGGCTCGACAGCCTCATGCGGCAACGGGCGGATACGGTCGTGCTCCAGGAGTGGCTGCATGTCTCGCGCGTGGGAGACTCTCTCCCGATGCGTAATGTCCTGGGTCGGTTCAATCTGGGCGCACCCACCAGGATCCTGTTTCTGGCCCACTGGGACACCCGTCCCAAGGCCGATGGCCCGAAGTCGTCCGATCCAAACGTCCCGGTGCCGGGCGCCAACGACGGTGGGTCAGGGGTCGCTGTGCTGCTCGCCATCGCCGACGCGCTGCGAGCCCTGCCTCCCACGACCGGCGTGGATCTCCTGTTGGTGGACGGCGAGGACTACGGTATCTTCGCCGAGAAAGACGACGTGCTGGTCGGCTCGAAGTACTTCGCTGACCACCCGCCCGATGGGCCCACCCCTCGCTACGCCATCCTGTTCGATCTGGTGGGCGACCTGAACCAGCGATTCCCCAAGGAGGGTAACTCCCTCATTGGAGCGCCCGATGTGGTAAAGGAAGTGTGGGATGCCGCCCGCCAAATCGGCTATGGGCACGTGTTCGTGAACGCCACGGGCCAGGTGATCATCGACGATCACGTGCCGTTGCAACAGGCCGGTATTCCGGCCATCAACATCATCGATTTCGACTACCCGTACTGGCACACGCCGGAAGACACCATCGACAAGATCAGCGCCGCCAGCCTGCAAACGGTCGGTGAGGTGGCTCTGGAAATGGTCCACCGGGAGGAGGTACGGAGGTGACGGGAGGGAGCCGGAATATTGAATATTGAATATTGAATTTTGGGGGTGTGGGAGTGTGGGGGAATGTGTCCTGCAGGTTCTTGCGCCACCGGGCAACGCAACGGTCCGGGCTCACGGGCGTTCCACTCTAGATTCTATGCATGCGAACCGGGGAGCGACGGTCGGTGCTGGTGGTGATCGGCCTGGCGGTCCTGGGCCACGGGATCAGGCTCGCAGTCTCCGATCCCGGCGATCCTCCGGGGGCGGTTACCCTCCTGCCGGCGCGGGACAGTGCTTCCCTGGGAGCGCACCGGGACAGGGTTGCCCGCCTGATGCGCCCTCTGGCACAGGGCGAACACATCGATTTCGACCGGGCATCGGTCCAGGAGCTGGTGCGCCTGCCGCGGGTCGGCCCCAGCGTGGCCCAGGCCATCGTGGCCGACCGGGAG
>SMVY01000068.1 GCA_004357415.1 Gemmatimonadota bacterium | reverse complement strand
GGATTTGCCTTGTGGCACTCTTCTCCGCTGGCCGAGGGACGGGCCGCGGAAGAGTTGCGGGTGCTGAAGCTGGTGGCGGTGGACCTGGCGGCCTTCGAGGTGCTGATCGAAGGCCTGATGGGCGCCGCGGGGGGCCTGGGCCTCACGGGTCTATCGGTGCGGTGTCAGACGGCGTATCCTGACGCCTACCGATCGTTGGTGCGACACGGGTTCCAGGTGCAGTGGACCGACCTGCGGATGACTCGCACGGGGTACGACGAGCCGATTCCGGCCTCGGGCGTGGTGTTTTCCAATTGGGAGATCTGAACCGCTCCCCGGGGTCAGCGAGTCAGGCCCCACCAGCGCACGAACAGGATGGCCGACACACCTAGCAGGGCGTGCACCATGCTGACGCCGACCGGAACGACGAAACCGAACACGATCCAGGCGACGAAACAGGCGATGCTGACGGCCAGGGTCACGGAATTGCGTAGCATCTGGGCGGTCCAGGTGTATTGTTGACGGCCATTTGATACGCCTCTATCTTAGTCAGGTAAGGCGGTGATGGGGAGCCATCCTATTGAGCCAACATCCGATGACGGGCCCATATTCTTTGGCTGATGTCACGCCCTACGTGGGTAGGCAGAGGTCATTATGAGGGCGCCACGATTGCTCGTCGGGCTTCAATAAACCTCTCCATTGCCGCACGCACAGGGAGCGCCGATCTTACGGAGGTCGGCGCTTTGTGTTAATAGCTTGCCCTGACCCCTGACTCTGACCGCGGTGCCGAATGTCTACAGCCTCCGTAACCCGCCGGGCCCACTTCAACGCCGCGCACCGGCTCCACAATCCGTCACAGTCGGACGCCTGGAACGAGGCCACGTTCGGCGCCTGCAACAATCCCAATTTCCACGGCCACAACTACGAACTGGATGTGACGGTGCGAGGCCCGATCGACCCCGCAACGGGGTTCGTGGTCGACACGGCCGTGCTGCAGGATCTAATCGACCAGCACGTGGTCGAGCTACTCGACCACAAGAACCTGAATCTCGACGTGGCCTGGTTCGCCGACCGCATTCCCACTGCCGAGCATATTGCCATGTTCTGTTGGGAGCAGTTGGCGTCGCGCTTGCCGGCCGGGACCATGGCCAACATACGATTGTGGGAGACTCCCCGTAACTATGTCGACTACGACGGTGGTATCTGAAATGACGTCCCCCACCGACGACTCGTTCGTCGATCACATACGCGAGATGCTCGAAGCACTCGGCGAGGACCCCAACCGCCCGGGGCTCCAGCGGACGCCGGAGCGGGTTGAGAAATCCCTCCGCTGGCTGACGCAGGGGTACCAGCAGACGCTCGAGGGCGTCATCGGCCAGGCGGTGTTCGAGGAACCGCACGAGAGCATGATCATGGTGAGGGACATCGAACTGTACTCGATGTGCGAACACCACATGCTGCCGTTCTTCGGGCGGGCCCACGTGGCTTACATCCCCAATGGGAAGATCATCGGCCTGTCCAAGTTGCCGCGCATCGTCGACATGTTTGCCCACCGGCTGCAATTGCAGGAACGGCTGACCGATCAGGTGGCCGACGCCATCATGGAGGTGCTCGACCCGAGGGGTGTGGGTGTGGTGATCGAAGCGTCCCACCTGTGCATGATGATGCGCGGGGTGGAAAAACAGAACTCCAAGACGGTCACCAGTGCCGTCAGAGGAGTGTTCCGCGACGACATCAAGACCCGCGAGGAGTTCCTCCGCCTGGTCCACAATTCGCCGTCATGATCGATCTGGCCGGCACCACCGCCGTTGTCACCGGCGCGTCGAGAGGCATCGGCGCGGCGACGGCTGAATTGCTGCGCCAGGCAGGTGCGCGAGTGGCGGGCCTGGCCCGGTCGCTCGAGCCACGGGAGGAAGCCGACCGGTGGGACCTGCCGTGCGATCTGACTGATAGCCCTGCCCTGGCAAGCGCCTGCGGCCAGATCGTGGAACGGTGGGGTGCCCCGGATGTGGTGGTCAACAACGCCGGCCTGTTTCTGTTGCGCCCGTTCGAGGACACCGACGCGGAGGCGTTCGACCGGCAGCTGGCGGCCAACTTGCAAGCCCCCTTCGGCGTGGCCCGGGCGTTCCTGCCTGCCATGAGGCAGGCCGGCCGGGGGACGCTCGTCACCGTGGGCAGCGTGTCCGATCACACGGGCCTCCCGGAGAACGCGGCCTATGCGGCTTCGAAGTACGGGCTGCGAGGGTTGCACGAGGCCTTGTCGGCCGAGTACCGTGGATCGGGCGTGCGCTTCAGCCTGGTGTCGCCGGGACCGACGGACACGAGCATGTGGGATCCGGTCGACCCTGACGCTCGGCCGGGCTTCCTCGCCCGGTCGGACATGCTCCGGCCCGAGGACGTGGCGCAAGCCATCGTGTTCGTGGTCAGCCGGCCGGCTTGGGTGCAAGTCGACTGGTTGCGGCTGGGACCGGTATCTCCTTCAGCATGAGAGCGTATTGCCCAATGATCAACCGCGTAATGGTGGTGCTGGCCGCCACCGTTGTGGCGGGCCGCCCGGCTCAGGCGCAGAGCCCGCTGCCGGCGCTCCCCGATTCCGCCGGGTGGGGCGTGCATGTGCTGGCCATCGCGCGTGCTCCGGGGGGCGCCGTCTGGGTCGGTACCTACGGCCAGGGGATGTTCCGGCTCGATCCCGGATCCGACACGTGGATCAACATCCGGCAAGACACCAGCGAGAAGTCCATCTCTTGGGACTTCATCCATGCCATCGCCTTCGGGCCGAGGGGACAGGTGTGGTATGGAACCATCGGCAACGGGTGGGGTGTGTCGCTCGACGGCGGGGCCACCTGGCGCAACTGGACGTACGACGACCTGGGGCCGGAGTGGCAGTACGTGGCACCGTCCGGCATCGTGACCCGGGGCGATACCACGTGGGTTGGCACCGCCGACGGGATTCAGGTGACGACGGATGACGGCCGCCGGTGGATAGCGTTGGTGGATTCCACCGGCCCCGCTTCGGCGGGACCGGCCGATACCGCCCTGGTGGTGTTGGGGAACGAGTACGTCCGGCGCATCGCCACCAACCGGCGCGGGCTGGTGGTGTCCACCATGGGCGGACGTTACCGCTACCAGATCACGCCCACCGGAGAATGGACCAGCCATACACTGACGTTCGCGCCGTTTCCGCCGCTGGCCGGCCTGGTGATGAATGGCTATCTGGTGAGCGGCACCCAGTGCGGCTTTCGCATGGTCAGGGATACGTTGCCGTGCCTGTCGGGGCAGATGGATGCGTCGGGGACGATGAACCCGGCAAGGGACTCGCTGCCCCTGCGGACCACTTGGTTCCGCCGGCCTATCGCGCTCGACCACAATCCGTTCATCGATCAGACGTACCGCTACGGCTCCACCATGGGCGGCAACTTCCAGGAACATCAGGGCGTGGAGTTCAACAATCCCGACGGTACCCCGGTGCGAGCCATCGGCGCGGGCACGGTGGTGTACGCCGGTCCGGCGGAACGGGGGGCGCTGACGGTGGCCATCAGGCACGACTCGGTCGTGGTGGCCAACGGACAGCGGTACCGGATCTACTCGACCTACTATCACAACTCCGAGTTGCAGGTCTCGGAAGGCCAGCGCGTGTCACGCGGCCAGACCATCGCCGCCGTCGGCAATACCGGCCGGGCCACCAACGACCACCTGCACCTGGAGATCCACGCGGCGCCCACGGACAGCGTGAACGCCATCGTCGATTCTCTGGAGCGGTTCCCGGCGTACACCACCAATCCCGAGTTGTGGATCGATCCCATCCCCGGCACCGGGGTGATCGCCGGACAGGTGCTCGATGGGGACGGCCAGCCGGTACCCCAAGCCAGAATCTACGGTATCGTGAAACACGACCCGCCCGAAACGCCGTTCTCGTTCGCCGAGACCTACGGCGACCTGGCCAATCCCCATCCGCTCTACCGGGAAAACTTCGCCGTGAGCGACGTTCCCGCGGGGCACTATATCCTGGGGACCGAGATCTACGGGCAGCTGGTGTACCGGGAAGTCACGGTGTATGAAGGCATGCTGAGTTGGGTCGTCTTCAGGCCCTGATCCAGAGGCAGGTCGTGTTCATCGAACTCACCGACGTGTTGCGCTGCCCGGCGGACCATCCCGAACAGTATCTGGTGTTGCTCCCCGAAGAGGTGGTGGACCGTGCGGTGGTGCGCGGCGAGCTGGGCTGTCCCGTGTGCGGAGAGACGTTTCCCATCGAAGACGGGATCGCCCACCTGGGCGGCCCACCGGATATCGCCGGTAGCGTGCCGGCTCTCGACGCCGGGGCGGCATTCGCGTTTCTCGGCCTCACCGGACCCGGCGGCTACGTCGTCCTCGTGGGGGGGGCGGCCCTGCTTGGGGCGGAGCTCGCCACACTACTAGACGGAGTACACTTGGTGGCGCTCAACCCTCCTGCCGGGGTTACCAGCGGGGGGGGCACCGACGTCAGCGTGATCGGCGCCGGCCGGATTCCGCTGAAAGCGGGGTCGGTTCGTGGCGTGGTGCTGGGCGCGGGGTACGGATCGGACCCCGCGTGGCTGGAGGAGGCCCACCGGGTGGTGTTGCCCGGGCTCAGGATCGTCGGTGAGGGTCCCGAGCCGGCCCGCGAAGGCTGGGAAGCCCTGGGGAGCGCCGAGGGCGTGTGGGTGATACGGCGGGGCTAGTCCCCCCCGAGCCGGACTCAGCGCCCGTCGAGGTCGTGGGCGCCACCCTCCGCTTCGGCGTACACCGCTTCGATCTGATCGGCGTAGCGCTGTTCGATCACCCGCCGCTTGACCTTGAGCGTGGGCGTCAGCTCGCCGCTCTCGATGGAGAAGTCCTGGCTGAGCATGACCATCTTCTTCGGCACCTCGAACTGGGCGAGACCGCGCAGGCTCTTCTTGACTTCGGCCTCGACCTTGGCGGCCACCTTGGGATTGGCCACCAGATCGGCGTCGTCGGTGTAACTGAGGCCGGTCTCGTCGGCCCAGGCCCGCAGGACGTCGAACTCGGGCACGACGAGCAAGATGGGGAACTTGCGCCGGTCGCCGAGCATCACCGCATTGAGAACGTAGCGGTTGGTCTTGATGAGCCCTTCGATGGGCTGTGGGGCGATGTTCTTGCCACCGGCGGTGACGATGATGTCTTTCTTGCGGTCGGTGATCTTCAGGAATCCGTCCGCGTCGAGCAGGCCGATGTCGCCGGTGTGGAACCAGCCGTTATCTTCCAGCGCTTCGGCGGTGGCATCGGGAAGGTGGTAGTAGCCCTTCATGACGTGCGGGCCGCGGGTGAGGATCTCCCCGTCGTCGGCGATCATCACTTCTACGCCGGGGAGCGGCTTGCCGACGGTGCCGATCCGCAGGTTGTCGAAGGTGTTGACGGTGATGATCGGCGACGTTTCCGTAAGGCCGTAGCCTTCCAGGATCGTCAACCCGGCCGAGTAGAAGAACTTGGCGATCTCGGGTGACAACGGCGCGCCTCCCGAGGCAAAGAACCTGAGTTTCCCGCCGGTGCGTGCGCGCAACTTCGAGAACACCAGCTTGTCGGCCACGGCTTTCTTGAGGCCGAGGATGACCGGCACCGGCTCGCCTGCCAGGGCGTAGTCGGCCCACCGCTCGGCCGTGCGCTTGGCCCAGAAGAAGATCCGTTGCTTCAGCTTGGATCCCGACAGGGCGTTTTCCAGCACCCGGGCGTAGATCTTCTCGTACAACCGCGGCACCGACAACACCACGGTCGGGCCCAGCTCGATCATGTTGGGGGAGACCTGCTCGATGCTCTCGGCGTAGTTGATGATGACACCCGCCCGGAGCATGGTGTAGTACCCGGCCATGCGCTCGAAGATGTGCGACAGCGGTAGGAACGAGAGACACTGATCGTCCGGCGAGAGCGACAGCACCTGGAGTCCGGCGACGACGTTGGAGGTCAGGTTGCCATGTGTCAGCATGACCCCCTTGGGCTTCCCGGTGGTCCCGGACGTGTAAATGAGGGTGGCCAAGTCGTCGGGCGTGACCTGCAGGGCTTGTTCCCGGTGGTTGGGGTAGTTTGCCCGGGCCTCCCGGCCCTTGGCCAGCAACTCTTCCATGCCGAACACACCCGGTCCCGTGGCGTTGCTGTCGAAGGCGATGATGTGTTGCAGGCTGGCGAGCTGATCGCGGATCTCGAGGATCTTGTCGAGTTGCTCCCGGTTGGACACGAAAATCGCCACCGCGCCGGAGTCGTTCAGGATGTGGGTGATCTGGCCGGCGGGGAGCGTGGGGTACACCGGAACGTCGGTGCACCGGGCCGTCAGACAGGCGAGGTCCACGATGGCCCATTCGGGTCGGTTTTCCGACAGAATCGCAACCCGGTCACCGGCGTTGATGCCCAAGGCCAGCAGCCCCATGCTGGCGGCCGCGACCTGCTCGAGGAGATCAGCATGGCTGATGTCGACCCAGGTGCCGCCCCGCTTGACGCGCAACGCCACCGGTCTGTCGGAATAGGCATCCATGGCCTGGTAGAACAGTTCGTTCAACGTAGCTGGGGCGTTCACCACGACCTCCCGCGGAATGGCCGCCGCGGCGTGGGCACCGCGACGAGCCGGATGTCAGTTCTCGAAATGCACGATAAATCGTTGCCCTGAGCCGGGCACGACCTCGGTCCCCTGAAACCGGGCAGCCCGGATCTCGACGATGGCACTATCCGGTGACGGGCGTCCATCGACCCGCCATAGCTGCACTGGGGTGATCGGTGTCCCAGCGGCGCCGGTCGTCACCGTATCGATGAGGACCTGTCCCGTCAACTCGACCGACCGGAGGAAGGGGTCGGGAAAGACCGGATCCACTATCTGGTAGATGATGGTCCCCCCACTAGCGGGTAGGGTATCGCCCAGGTGGTGGCTGTCAAGGCGCGCCACCAGGGCCGGGGTCGAATCCTGTACGGCCGGCACCTGGACGGTGCTGCTGCCCACCAGCACCAGGGTGTCCGGCCGCAGGATGATGGTGAAAGTGATGAAGTCGGAGATCAACGACCCGGACCGGGCCTGGACTCTGCCGGTACCCTCGGAGTCGGCCGTCACCAGGCCGGTGGAATCCACGGTGAGGGTGCTGTCGGGCGCGCGCCACTCGATGGTGGCGGAGACGTCTTCACCGCTGTTGTCCAACGCCCGGGCAATGATCCGTGCGGTGTCGCCTAGTTGGAGTATCGGTTGGATCGGCGTGAGCAGTTGCAGTGTGGCAACGCCGCTGTCGGTCTCGGTCAGGTTGGTGCATCCGGCCGCGAGCAGTAGCGCCAAGATGCCGAGCCGCCCCCAGCGGGTGTCCGGACGGGCGGTCACCCCGTCGCGCGCGGTGGTAACTCGAGCAGGGGTCAATTGTTGTCGAAGCGAACGATGAACCGCTGGCCGGATCCGGGGACCGTGTCGGCGGTGACGACTATGGTGCTGTCGTCCACCTGGGTGGCGTGCCTGAACCGAAGCCCGGTGACGGCTACGATCGCACTGTCTGGCGACGTCATTCCCACCACGCGGTTGAGCAGTATCGGAACGAGCGGGGTACCGTCGGGGCCGGTGGTGATAGTATCGATCAGGACCTGGCCGCTGAATTCGACCGACCGTTGGGTAGGATCGGTGAACACCGGCTCCACCACCTCATATATGACCCGGCCTCCGTTGGCGGGTATGGTGTCACTCTGCTGGTAGCTGTCCAGCCGGGTTTCCAGCGCCAGAGTACCGCCCTGGCCAAGCAGAACCCGCACGGTGTCCTCGCCCACGATGACAAGGGTGTCCGGCCGTGGGAGGACCGTTAGGTTGACCGTGTTCGATGCCAGGGTGCCGTTCTTGGCCTGGATCCGGGCGAGGCCGATGAAGTCACCCCTCACCAGGCCGGTCTGATCGACCTGGACGGTGGTATCGAGCGCCACCCAGTCGATGGTGGCCGGCACCTCCCGGCCATCCGCGTCGAGGGCGCGGGCAAAGATCCTGGTGGTATCGCTGACATCGAGGGTGGTGATCAGTGGGGCCAGGACCTGGACCTGTACGATGGCGGACCCTGAGTCGGTGATGTCGCTGCAGGACAGGAGCGGAAGGACCACCAGCCAACGATGCCAGCGCATGGTCAGGACGGCTCGGAGGCCGGACTCTCCTCGATCCCCTTGAGGGTATTTTGGGCGTGCCGGACCCACCGGTCGGCGTCGGGACCCTTGGGGGGCTGCGCCAGGAAGGCCCGCAGGTGGCGGGCCGCGGTCTCGTCCTCGCCCTGATGCTTCAGGAGAAAGGCGATCCCGTAGTGGGCGCCCACCAGGTCGCTGTCCAGCTCCAGGGCCTTGCGGTAGTGCCGTACGGCCTCATCCATCAGCCCTGTCTTGGTGAAGGCTATGGCCATGTTCTGCAGGATGCGGGGATCGGCCGGGTTGTCTCGCAGGGCAAGACGGTACGACGTCAGGGCGGCCTTGTAGTCGCCTTGGCGTTCGAAGGCCAGTGCCTCGTTGAGGTAATCCAGCAGTTGGGGGCTCAGCGTGGTGGTGCTTTGCCTGCCAAACAGCCGACGCCAAAAGCTCATGAAGCTGGCCGGGTGATCCGAGCGGGAGAAATGCGCATAACTGTCGATTCCTGAGTAAGATAGTGATAGGAGACGCGGCCGCGCAACGCGGTTGCCGGGCCTGTGGCCCGCCACTAGCTTGAGACTCGGACCTCACGTTTCTCCGCAGGAGATGGCATGCCCCGGAATTCTGACTCCCGTGACCTCATGGATGTCGACTGGCCCTTCTTCGGCGAGGTGTGCCGGGCGCTGGCGCTGCGCGTCGCCCGTGAGTACGACCCCGAAATCGTGCTCGGCGTGGCCAAGGCCGGTGTCATCCCCGGCGTGGTGGTGGCGTCCATCCTGCAGCGGGAGTTCGCCTCCATGACCGTGACGCGGCACGATGAATTCGCCGCGCCTCAACTCATCGCGGGGCCGCCCGATACCCTCGGCGGGCGGCGCGTCCTCATAGTGGACGAGACCTGTGACTCCGGCGACACGCTGAAGTTGGCTCTCAATGAAGTGCGCGCGCTGCACCCCGCGGACGTGAAGACCGCGGTGTCGTTTCGCACCGGCCTCTATGCGCCGGACTTCCACGCGTTCGAGACGGACAGACTCATCGTACTTCCCTGGGACCGCGAAGTGGTGCAGGACGGCGAGTTGGTGGTCAACCCGGATTTCGCCGACAAGCTGTGAAGGATCGCGTGCGCGGCCCGGACTACCGCGCCAGGTAGACGCTGCGCCCTCCAACTACCGTCCGCAGAACCCGCGCGCCGAGGATTTCATCGGGCGGCACCGTCATGATGTCTCGGTCGAGAATCACGAAATCGGCCAACTTGCCCGCGGTGATCGATCCCACATCGTTTTCCATGAAGGCCGCGTACGCCGGCCAGATGGTGATGCTCTTCAGGGCCTCTTCACGGTCGAGGCGTTGCTCGGGGAACCAGCCACCTTCCGGCCAGCCGTCGGCGTCCTGCCGAGTGACGAACGCGTGGAACGAGATGAGCGGGTTGACATCTTCGACCGGGAAGTCCGAGCCGTTGGGGATGATGACGCCGGTCTCATGGAGCGACCGCCAGGCGTAGGCGCCCTTGAGGCGTGGTCGGCCCAGCCGGTCGGCGATCCAGTACATGTCGCTCGTCTGGTGGCTGCCCTGCATCGCCGGTATCACCCCGAGTTGGGCGAAGCGGGGGATGTCATCGGGAGCGAGGAGCTGGGCGTGCTCGATACGGAACCGGTGATCACGCCCGGGATATTCGCTCAGGGCTTCCTGGTACGCGTCGAGGACGCTGCGATTGGCCCGGTCGCCGATGGCGTGCACGTTCAGCTGGAAGCCGTTCTCCAGGGCCAGCCGGGCAACGGTCAGAACGGAGTCGTAGTCCGCCAGCATGAGACCCCGGTTGCCCGGGTCGTCATGATAGTCACGCAGGAGGGCTGCGCCCCGGCTCCCCATGGCGCCGTCGGCGGATACCTTG
>SMVY01000067.1 GCA_004357415.1 Gemmatimonadota bacterium | reverse complement strand
CGTCGACTTGGGTGCTCGCCGCCGGGTGACTCCGCTCACCGACGGCCGTCTTCTCATCCTGGGAACGCGTGGCCTGGAACTCCAGAGAATGTCTGAGGAAGCTGGCGGACCGACTCGGCTTCGGGTGGTTCGCAACGGCGAGGTTGTGGCGCAGCTCGAGCAGGTACCAGACGAGTAGTCAGCGCGCCCTAGGCCATCACGCCGAATTCAATTTGCCGGTGGTGCCTGGCTCTCGGGGAGGATGCGGACGCCGACAATCTTGCCTTCATCGTTTATCCGCCAGATCCACACGATCGGCTCAGGTGCCAGGTCGTATTCCGACAGCCGACGGTATTCCAACACCCCGTCGTCACCGAATTTGGCGCTCTCGGACACCACCTCCGCTTCGTCGCCGATCTGATCGATGATCTGGTCCATCATGCTTTCGATGTTTTCGATGCTACCGATCCTCCCCCTAGTGCCCTCGCCCATCACATTCCACAGGCTGTCGGCGTAGCCGTCGACAAACCAGCCGGTGAACTTGCGGCCGAGCGCCAGAGAGTCCGGGGACTCCGATTGGGCGGCCAGCGGGGCTGCGAAGAGCAAGGTGACTGCGGTCAGGCCGCAGGCGATACGGGGTGTCATGAGAGATTCTCCTGGTCTAGTGGTGCAGTTACCAGTCATACGGGCCCAGGCCAGGCTTGGTTTCAGTATGGAACTACCGGTGGGCCTCAGGGCTCGAGATCCATCACCCAAATGTCGCTCTCATGCTCGCCGAGGGTCAGGTAAAATTTGCTGCCTCGACTGCGAAACGTGTGCCGCGGCAGGAGCCGGTCATCGTCGAACACGAGGTACCTTCGGGGCAAATTACTAGACCATCCCCCGGCTGCTTCTTCTGAAATTCCCCAGATGGTACCGCCGGTGATGCTTCAAATCCTGGGCGAGATAGACGTTGGCCATGCCGCCATGACCAATTTCCTTCTCGATCTAGTAGCGGTCGGCCAGCGCAGTTCTCAGATCATCGAGACGATCTGACATTGGGCTAATATGGGCCTCGGAGGGGTTGGGGGCCATGGGCGGAGTGCCTTGCCAGACCAGGCTGCTGCCTGTACCGTGGCAGCATGACGGGCTGCGAACAGTGGCACCGTGCCGCCGGTCCAATACTATTTAGGCGCAGTGAACAATGACACAAGTAATCTCTGAGCATCAAGAAACGTCTCTGAGTCTAGAGGAGGATTACAATGGACGCTCTCGCCGATATCCGCAGTCTCTACCTTGAAAATCCCTTGATTCAGTCCCTGGGGATCTTCATCCTTTCACTGGTGCTGACCGTCATCGTGCGCTGGAGCCTGCGATTTATCCTGCTAGGGATGGCCAAAAAGACCAAGACCGAGGTGGATGACATCCTGATCCGGGCGGTCAAGAAAGTCGTGACTTATTCGGTCCCGGTCATTGGCCTGATGGTGGCCCTCACGCCTCTGGCGCTGCAGACCCCCATTCCCGAGCGGATACTGTTCACTATTCTCGCTGTGCTGCTAATGCGCGGCGCCATCAGCCTGGTTGACGACGTGTCCCAATGGCTGGAAGAGACCTGGGTAGAACGAACCGCGTCTACCCTGGACAAAGGCCTGCTGCCTCTCGCGCGGAAGGCTCTAAAGACAACCATCGCCATCCTTGCTGTTCTGATCATCCTGGGTAAATGGCAAGTCCAAATCGCTCCCCTGTTGGGCGCCCTCGGTATTGGCGGTCTGGCGATCGCCCTGGCCTTGAACAGCAGCCTGTCCAACCTCTTTTCCGGCATCCAGCTCATATTGGATGGCTCTGTCAATGTGGGTGACAAGGTTCAGCTCGAGAGCGGGGAAGTGGGAGTGGTGCTGGACATCGGTCTTCGCACGACCTTGATGCAGACCTACGACAACGAAGTGATCTCCCTTCCCAATTCGCAACTAGCCAATGCCCGAATCAAGAACTATACCAAACCCGATGCGACGATCCGGGTCGGGGTGAATTTCGGAGTGGCCTACGGCAGTGACGTGGCCGAGGTCAAACGGGTTGTATTAGATGCGATCAGTCAGCTCGGCGGCATTCTGCAGGAGCCTGAACCCCAAGTGCTCTTCTTGAATATGGGCGATTTCTCCCTCGACATGACCGCTCGGGTGTGGGTGGATAATTATGGGAAGCAATTTGCCAGGAAGCTGGAAATGACGGAGCTGATCTACAATACCCTGAATGACAATGGCATCGAGATCCCGTTCCCAACACGCACGGTATATATGAAACAATAGCGGGCTCTCGTCCTCGGCCTGCAAGACACCCCGGTGGTACCGGGCCCTCCTCATGATCCAGCCATCGGCGTGGGGAGGTCTTACCGGGAGCCGTCTATGTCGTCGGGCCTGAACACGACACTGTCATCGCTGTCGTTGCTGGTGAGCATCTGCCTGCCACAATCGGCCGTTTCCTCGAAGACTCCGGTGATGACCACGTTCCCCCACGGGCGCAGCTCTTAGCTCATCGATGCGGTGGGACATTGGGCTAGGAGGGGTCGGAGGCTATGGGGCGGATCGCCTTGCCAGACTGGGTTTGCGGAATAGTGAATATTGAATGCCAGGAATAGTGAATAATGAGGTGAAGGCGGTAACGAGGAACTCCTCATCGCCCTCACTGCCCCCGCTGCCCCCGCTGCCCTCGCTGCCCTCACCTTCAGCCGCCCCCGCGGCTGAACCGCCAGCCCAGCCCGAGCCACAGTGCCCGGCCCGGCCCGGGCTCGAAATACCGGCCACCGAAGGCATTGGGAGTGACAGCCGATACATAGGCGTGATCCAGAACATTCGACACCCCGATGAACGGACTCAGCGCGGTGGAGCCGATGGGGACCCGGTGCCAGCCTAACCGAATATCTCCGATAAGGTAGGCGGCGGCCGTCGCATCGTTGGCGTTGTCGACCGGGATGGCGTCTACGTACCGGCCGGAGGCGCTCAGGTACCACCCGCCTGGCGCGTCATACGCCACCAGGATCTCCGCCCGGTTGGGGGCCACACCGGGGATTCGATTCCCGTCGAATGATTCACCCCTGAAGGCAAACTCAGTGAACCGCGCGTCGGTGTAGGTGTACTGCCCCCGGACCACCAGTCCGCGGGCGGCGCGCCAGTCGAGCCCCACCTCAAGCCCGCGGTGCCGGGCGGAACCCGCGTTGGCGAAGAACGTCCGGCCCGGGTCCGATGGCACTTCGAACGGAATGAGCTCGTTGGTGACGTTGGCCTGGTACAGCGCCACCTGGTACTCGACCGAGCCGGCCACCCGCCCCTTGATGCCCACCTCGAACGACTCGGCCTCCTGGGGCTCGAGGTCGGGGTTGAGGCCGCCGGAACCATCGGGTCGGTTGATCAGTTCAGTGGTCGTCGGCGTTTCGAACGCCGTGGAATAGTTGCCGTACAGGGCGACGGCCGGATCGAGATCGAAAAAGACGCCCAAAGTCGGACTCCAGGCACTCAACGTGCGCGAACCGGAATCGTCGGGGTCGCCGGTGGTAAAGTGGTCGTCCAACTGAAAACGGATCCAGTCGTAGCGTACCCCGCCGAGCAACAACAGACGAGACGATAGCGGCAGGTGAAGTTGAACGAACGGGGCCAGATTGCCGACGCGCTCGCGCTGATCCAGACGCAACTGACCGGCGACCCCCTGTTGATTGGCAAAGTTCTTTCTGTCGTCGTCCTGATAGGCAGCTTCCACACCCAAAAGGAAACGCCCTTGTCGTTCACCGACGCGGAACGCGTGATCCCACTGACCCCGCGCACCCGCGGCCGTGCGATCGAGGTCGATCACCGCCACCGGAATGGGATTGGTGAGCTTCCGTCCCAGGCCCCAGGCGGTGACCTCCAGCGATCCCGCGCCGGTTTGACGCGTCCAGGTCAGCCCCAACTGCAACTGCCGGGCGTCCTTCCCCGTTTGCTGGACCACATTGAACGGGTTGGCGGCAGCGGGATCGGCCGCCAGCGCCGAGTCGCTGAGGGAGCCCGGATTCTGGGCCTCGAGATCCACTGCCGTGACCACGAGGCGGAACCGGTCGCGCCCGGTCTCGTACCCCAACCGCGCGGTAGCAAAGATCTTGTCGGCCGCGCTGTGGGCGCGATAGCCGTCGTAGGAGAACAGACTGACATCCAATTCCCCGGTGACCCGTCCCATCCGGCCCGCGGTGCGGCTCTCCAGCCGGCGTAACCCGTTGGTCCCGCCCTCGGCGGAGAATCCCTGGCGGAACGGTCCCGTGACCGGGTAGCCGGTCCGGTAGCGAACCACACCGCCCGAAGCGTTGCCGTAGAGCGCCGAGGACGGGCCGCGCCACGTTTCGACCCGTGAGACCGTTCCCAAGTCGAGGTGATCCAGCGTGGTCTGGCCGTCGGCCATAGTGGCCGGGACGCCGTCAACCAGCACCCGGACGCCGCGGATGCCGAATTGCGTGCGAGCGCCGAAGCCACGAATGGAGAGCCGGTCCCCGAGGGCGTAGTTGTAACGATTCTGCACCTCGACGCCCGGCAGGGCGGTCATGATTTCGCCCAGCGCCAGGCGGGGCTGTGCTCTGGTCACCGACGAGTCGCCGCCGACCGATACTGCATACGGCAGGGCGAGGATCAGCGAAGGCGTCCCAGCTATGGTGACGACGATGGGTTCGAGCTCGACGGGAGTCGAATCACGAACTTGTCCGTAAGCATCGGTTGCAGCGGCGATCAGTCCCAACGCCAGGCCCGCTAACCAGGTTGTCTTTCCAACCACCAGGCCATGACCCTCCACGGTGGGATTCCGGGATTCCGGACTTCCGAAATTCCTGCATTGAGAAAATGATTCAAACTGCCCGATAGTCAAAGAAGAAAGCACCCATCCCTGAGTGCTCCTCCAATCCACTGCTCCCGCTGCTCCCGCTGTCCTCGCTGCCCTCGCTGACGCCGCTGCCCTCGCCTCTCATCCCTGAGTCCCCTCCTCAGAGGCCACGAGCTGTTTCTGCAGCTGTCTCACCCGCATACCATAAAACTTCGCCAGTTCCGACGCGTGCAAGGCGCCGTAACCGAGAAGACCCGCCATCGACCCAGTGAAAATCGTCAACGGCAGCCCCAGTGGTCCCATGGGTGCTGTCACCCGGCTCAAGCCCATGATGCCGATCAGGCCCGCCATGAAGATCACCCAGCCAAACAATCCGGCGAGGAATTGAAATATGAAGACCTCGCCCAGTGCTCCTCTGGTCAGTTCCCAGCTCTTTTTCAGGGCTGGCACCGGTCCGAGCCTATGGGCAACCACGAACTCGTCAGCCCACACCAGGCGCAGGGCGGCGATGATTCCCGGAACGATCAGGACCAGGTACCCAAGGGAGGTTGCCACCGCCACGAGGAACCAGGTGAGAACCCACGGGATCGATCTGTTGAGTGCATAGGTGTATGCCTTGCCGCGGATCAGGCCGGTATATCGTTGGGTGAGAATCGTGCCCGTCAGCAGGACCCCGTACGCCGCAACGAGCGCTACGCCGAACATGGCGAAGGGGGTGAATGGGGTGGCTTCCTGACCTTGGCCCCATTCGGGCAAGCCGAGCGATAGCACTACCGTCGCGACGACGGCGACGGGTACCATGTGGCGCAGCAGCGATGGCAGCGCCTTTGCCCACAGCTTGAGGCCGGTCCCGAATGGGTTCTTGAACCCCGCCGTGTACCGCTCGATGCCGCCGGGCTCGCCGGTCGCTCGACAGGACTCGGAACAGTAGACCTCCGGCAGCGCCAACCCCTCGACCAGGCAGGCATCGCAAAAGGCGTTGCCGCAATGGTCGCACGTCGCCACCGCGCGTTGGGGCGGGTGGTTGATGCAGAGGGCTTGGCGCTCGAGGAAGGGCATGGCGGAGGCCTTGGCAGGTGGCGGGGGGACGCGGGAAGCAATGCAAAGATTACTCCCCGCAGACAAACCGCCAGGGGGTTCTCGATCCCACAATCCCCCTCGTATCTTTCCCCCATGACCGAATGTCGGCGGGGCAGCCGGGCGAGTAAACCTGCTGTCGGCCATCCGTCCACCAGCCCCCATCACCGCTTCCAACTAGCATGTGACGCGGATTCATCCCATGTTAGCGGTGGCCTACATCGGTCCATCCCAGTCACCGATCGAGGAGTGTCATGACTCCAAGCTCACCCACGCG
>SMVY01000066.1 GCA_004357415.1 Gemmatimonadota bacterium | reverse complement strand
GTCCCCGACCTCCCCAACGCTTGGCGTTGGCTGCAACAGGCTGTCACTGGGGGCGAGGGGGGCGACGGGGGCGAGACCGGTGTGCCGGGCACCACGGTGGCGCAGTGGACCATTATCGAGGAACCGTCCGGCACCGCAACGGAACAGGTCCACATCCCGGCGGTGGCGGCGATGGGCCCATGGGACATCGAGACCACCGCGCCCTGGGTGGAACGTCCCCATTCGGCCGGTTCGGCTGGCGGCTTTCTATTGGATTTCGCCGCCCGGCGTGACTCCATCGCCCCCGGGACGGCCCGAACGGCGTTGATAACCGGATGGGGCGGCGGCGAGGGGGGCGCCGATCGGAGCGGCGGTCCCCTGTTCCGCGTTGTCTACACCGCCGTGAATCCGCTCCCAGCGGGCCAACCGGCCGATCTCGGTCCGCTCCAGCTTGACCCCGGAGCCACCGAGCGGTTGTTCTTCAGGGCCGAGGAGGGTCGCCCCTTTCAGGTGAGGATCGAGACCGGTGGGGTGTTCCAGCGGATGTACACCAGCCTGCACCAGCCGGGAGGAGCGCCCTACCTGGGCGAGAACGGCATTCCGGCCGGCCCGCAGGACGATGCCGCCGTGTATCAGGTGGACGGGCGCGACGTGGTGGCGGGCATCTATCAGATGGCCACGGCCGGATCTCCAGTGGCGCCAGGGAAGGTCACGGTCCGGCTCAGGCACGCACCGTTTCGGTTGGCGGCGCACCGGACCGGTGGCGAAGTGCGGCTGATCGTCACCAACTTGTCGGCCGTACCACAGAGGGCGAAGACCAGAGTGGCCTTGCTTGGCGCGGTTCGACGGGTCACCATCCAGGGAGCCGGCGGGGAGGAGCGCCGCTTGTCGTTCACCATTCCGGCCTGGGCCCACTTCATGGAACTCGACGTGTCGCTCGCGCCTGATGACTGGAGCCGGTTCACCGACTATGGTGTAACCGTGCTCGACGAACTCGGCCGGGTGGTGGCGGACGGCCCGCTCAACTATGCCACCGGCCGGATTCGCCAGGTGTTGGGACCGGCCCACGCCGATCTGCCGGTGGTAATCTCCCTCATGCCCGGGTTGGCCGACACCACTGACACGGCGCCATGGGAGGCGGCCGTCGCCGTGCGGTTCTACGCCGGGTCGGCGGTAGCGCTCGAATCGTCCGCTGGTGTGGGGGGAGGGGAGGAGACGTCCGTGATTGTGTCGTTGCCGTCCGGAGAGACCGATACCACGACCTTCGTCATGCGCCCGTCGCCCTGGGAGTTGGGCTCCGGTTTCGTACCGCTGGGTATCGCCATGACCGAAACCCAAGGTCCCACGTGGACCAGAGAGGTGGCCTTGCCGCCGCCACCAGAGACTCGATGACACAGACGATTCGGATCGGCTCGGGGCAGGGATTCTGGGGCGATTGGCTGGAGGCGCCCATGCGGCAGGCCCAGGGCGGCCCCATCGACTACCTGATGATGGACTACCTGGCTGAGGTCACCATGTCCATCATGCAGAAACAGAAGTCGCGCGATCCGTCACGCGGCTACGCCCGTGATTTCGTGACCCTGATGGAGCGGCTGCTTCCCGAGGTGGTGGCCAAGGGCTTCAAGGTCGTCTCCAACGCCGGTGGGGTGAATCCCCGCGGCTGTGCCGACGCGGTGGTGGCCGTGGCACGGGGGCTGTCGCTGGGCCGGTCGGTTCGGATCGGGCTGGTAACCGGCGATGACATCCTCGACCGGCTCGACGAGCTCCTTGCCGCGGGCCATGCTCTGACCAACCTAGACACCGGCCGCCCCCTGAGCGATGTGCGCCCCGCGATCGTGTCCGCCAACGCCTACCTCGGCATGCAACCGATGGTCGAGGCGCTGGCCGGGGGAGCGGATGTCGTCATCACCGGCCGGGTGACCGACACCGGTCTGACACTGGCGCCGATGTTTCACGAATTCGGCTGGGACGTGGACGATTGGGACAAAGTTGCCGCCGGAACGGTTGCCGGCCATATCATCGAGTGCGGCGCCCAGGCTTCGGGCGGCAACCTGCTGTACCACTGGCGTTCGGTGAAGGGCCTGGCCGACCCCGGATTTCCCATCGTTGAGGCTGACGCCGACGGGACTTTCGTCATCACCAAGCACCCGGGCACCGGCGGGGTGGTGTCGTGCCAGTCGGTCACCGAACAGCTGGTGTACGAGATGGGCGACCCGCACAACTATATCACCCCCGACGGCGTGGCCGACTTCACCACCATTCAGCTGGAGAAGGCTGGGCGCAATCGGGTACGCGTTTCGGGGGTCACCGGCGGGCCGCGTACCGACATGCTCAAGGTGTCGATCGCCTATTTCTACGGTTACAAGGCCATCGGCAGCCTGGTGTACTCCTGGCCCGACGCCTACGCCAAGGCTCAGGCGGCCGACAAAGTGTTGCGGCGGAGGCTCAAGGACCTGGGACTGGAGTTCGAGCAGATCCTGACCGAGTACGTGGGAGTGGACGCCACGCACGGAAAGCTGGCCGGGGATCCCGACCCCGACATCGCCGAAGTGGAATTGCGTATCGGCGTTCGCGCCACCGAACGGGCGCCGGTCGAGCGGTTCACCCGCGAGATCGCCCCGTTGGTGCTGACCGGCCCGCCCAGCGTGACCGGATTTGCCGGTGGCCGCCCGGCGGTCCAGGAAATCGTCGCCTACTGGCCGGCGCTCATCGACCGGACGGAAATTGAACCGCATGTGAGGGTCGAATGGATGGATACTTGAGGGCGTGGGGCGTGGGACGTGGGGCGTAGGAACCAGAGGATGCCGCTATCCGGAGCGGAAACCGGCGCCCCACGCCCCACGCCCTACGCCCCAACGAGGAAACAAATGGTGCCCAAACGAACTGCACGTTCGCCCAAGACGGTCCCGGTCCAGTTACGCTACCTCGCCCACGCCCGCTCCGGCGACAAGGGCGACACCGCCAACGTGGGCCTCATCGCGCTGGAGCCGGAGTACTACGACGCCCTGGTCAAGGGGGTGACCGTGGCCCGGGTGCGGAAACACTTCCGGGGGATGGTGTCGGGGGTCGAGCGGTTCGAACTTCCCAACCTGAACGCGCTCAACTTCCTGTTGCACGGCGCCCTCGACGGTGGTGGCACCATCTCCCTCAAGACCGACGCCCAGGGGAAGGTGTACTCCACCGCCATGTTGCGGATGGAAATTCCCGTGCCGGTTGGAGTGGCGCGGAAGGCCAAGAGGAGTGCGCAGGTCGCAGTGCGCAGGTCGCAGGCCACCCCCGGCCTCCGCCGAACTAAACCCAAGAAATAGCCACCTGCGCACTGCGATCTGCGACCTGCGCACTCGAAACGCCATGACCGACACTCCAGCAACTCTCCTATCCCGCCTCGAGAACGGCCTCCTCACGCTGACGCTGAACCGGCCCGACAAGCGCAACGCCCTCGACCAGGCGACCATCGCGCTGCTGCACACGGCCATCGAAAGAGCCGACCTCGATGCCGACGTCCGCGTGGTGGCCATCCGCGGAGCGGGGAAGGATTTCTGTGCCGGGCTCGATCTCCGTGAGCTGCTGGCGTCGGCGGACAAGACGACCGACGAAAACGAACGGGCCGCCCTGCACTTCGGCTCGTTGTTCCTGGCTGTGCGCGAGCTGCCTAAAGTTGTTGTCGCCGTGACCCACGGACGCACCCTGGCGGGCGGGCTGGGACTGGCCACCGCGTGCGATCTGGTGCTGGCGCCCGAGAGCGGTTCTTACGGCTACCCCGAAATCCAGCGCGGCTTCGTGCCCGCCATGGTCATGACCCTGCTGCGCCGCCTGGTGGGCGAGAAGATCGCCTTCGACCTGGTGGCCACCGGGCGCGTGGTGGCGGCCGCGGAAGCGTACCGGATAGGGCTGGTGTCGCGCGTCATGGCCGACGACGGCTATCAAGATGAAGTCGTCGCCCTCCTCGGTCGCTTAACCGCCACCAGCGCTTCGGCGCTGGCGCTCACCAAGCGGCAGTTCTACCAGTTGGACGGCATGCCGTTCGAAGAAGGGATACGGCTCGGCGCCCGGGTCAACGCCACCGCCCGAACCACCCCCGACTTCCGCACCGCCATCACAGCCTTTCTCGACAAGAAGTGAACCGCCTAAAGCTGGCCCTGTCGTCCACCGGACTGGTACTGGTGATCGCCTCGCTGGTGTTGGACCTGTCGCTGGGCCGACCCGAAATGGGTCGCATCATTGGGTGGCTAGCGATCGCCTCTCTGCTGGCCGCCGTCACGGTCAGGGTCATCGAGAGGCGGGGCAGCAGGGCCGCGAGGCGGCGGGGCGGTGATGAATGATGGAGCTAAGAGGGCTAAGAGGGCTAAGAGGGCTAAAACGGAAAACGAGCAGCCGGTGGACACAGTCGTCGGGAAGCCATAACTTCAAGCACAGCTGATACCCCATAGCCGATAGCATACTCAATCCCTTAGCCCTCTTTTCCCTCTTAGCCCTCTTAGCCCTCTTAGCCCCCTTCCTCTCCCATGTCCCTCTCTTTCATCGAATCCGCCGGTCCCTACTTCGTCCTCGTCGGCGTGCTCGTCGCCGCTAGCACGCTTCTCGCCGGATACGTGCTCGACTGGATCCGCTCGGACCGCGTAGGCCCTGGGCCGCTCAACGGCCGGTCGCAGACGCCGTCCTGATCCTGGCTCCGGCTCCAGTCACGGCCAGGTAACGCTGGCGAGCTATCATGCTCGTGCCGTTGGCCCGCAGTTCTCTCCAGCCCTTCGACCGGAGTCGTCACATGCGTCGAGCGCTTACTCTCGTCCTCCTTGGTTCACTCATGGCCAGTGGCCTTCTGGCCCAGGGCACCAAGGTGGTTCCCGGACTGGGACTCGGCATCGACGTAGGGGAATCCCCGCTCGAGCTGATCGGCAGCCCCGGCGGAACCACGGCCAACCTCCTGGTGCCCATAATGATCGGCAAGCGATTCCGGCTGCAGCCGTGGGTCGGCTACCTGCGAGCGTCTCTCAAGTTCACTTCGCCGACCTTCACCTCGAATTCCCACTTCCGGCGCTTGACCCTGGGGCTGGCGGCTCACTATCTGTTCCCCGTCAAGGACGCCCTGAGGATCTACCTCGGCGGCGGCATCGGGTTTGGCTGGAACAAGGCTGAAGACCGGTCCTCTGGCGGGCAGGGCACCAGCTTCGTGTCGACCGAAAAGCGGACCGACCGTCTGCTGAACGCCGTCGCCGGCGGCGAGTACTTCTTCTCCTCGCGGTTCAGCATCGGCGGCGAAATCCGG
>SMVY01000065.1 GCA_004357415.1 Gemmatimonadota bacterium | reverse complement strand
TCGACGTGAGCGGCATCAAGGACGGACAGCCCAAGACGTGGAGTTGGCAACTGATCGACCGGTATGACGCGGAGCACGGGATCAGTGCCATGATGCGTACCACCGGGTACTCCCTGTCGATCATCGGCCAAATGCAGGTCGCCGGCACGATCGCCCCCGGGGTGCGCACCCCAGACCAAGCGGTACCGTACCAGGCCTACGTCGACGCGCTGGCCGAGCGCGGCGTGGCCATCCAGGAACTAAGCTGAGCCGACCGGAGTTGAATGGTCGAGATGTCACTGGAGCCGAGATGATGGATAGACAGCCGATTGACCTTGCGGCCGTGTGGGCGGACGCAATGACATTCGACAGCTTCCTTCGGGAAGGTGTCGAGCACAAGGGGCTGTGGGAGGGGATATACCGTCTCGCCCGCATTCCCGACTGGGTGCTTGACGAGGTGACAGACGATGATCGGCGCCGCTTGCTGGTCATCGCCGAGGACTGGTGCGGCGACGCGTCCAGCACCATCCCGATATTGGCCAAGTGGGCGGCGCAGGCGCCGGGCCTCGAACTCCGCATCATCAAGCGCGACGAGCATCCCGCGGTGATGGACCGGTATCTGACCAACGGCGCCCGGGCTATTCCCATCGTGATCGTGCTGGACGAGACGAACCACGAACTGGGGCATTGGGGTCCCAGGCCGGCCGAGCTGCAGGCCTGGGTCCGGGCCAACCGGGACCGGATACCGAAGGACGAGTTGTATCCCCAGGTGCGGCGGTGGTACGCCAGAGACCGAGGAGTGTCCACGTTGTGTGAGGTTGCCGCGGTGGCCGGCCTGGCCGCAGCGGCGGATGTCTACCGCTAGAACATCCAGCCCCAGCCGAACAGGAAGCGGAACCCCTCGCTGCCTCCGCTGAAATTGAAGGTCCATACGTTGGACCGCAGTAACCGGAGAGCGAACCCGCCACCGGCTCCCCAGTGGAGATCGTCGAGGCTGAAGTCTTCGTCTTCGAACACCCGCCCCGCGTCGCCGAACACCAGGAGGGTGATAGCCCCGAGATCGCCCAGGTTCAGCAGGTCGTGGCGGAGGTCGAGGTTCCCCATGACCACGCTCTGGCCCCCAAAGCGCCCGTCGGGGAATCCCCGATTGGTAAAGCGGCCGCCTAAGCTGTTGCGGTCCTGCTCCCAGGTGTTGAACTCGTAGCGCTCACTCAACGGGGGCGTGCCGCCGGCCAAGCCTCCGGCAACCCGGACCGCGATCACCGTACCCTCCCTGGGCGATACGAATCCCGACAGGTTGGTGTAGATCCAAGTGTATCCGTCACCGCCCGACGCCACCTTGCCGCCGACTTCGAGGAACACCCCCTTTTGAGTGTTGTACTCCGTATCCCTGGTATCGACCATCAGGCTGAGCCGGGCGCTGGCATCGCCTTCCGAAACGGGTTGTCCGCCGGCGTCGAGGCCGAACTGGGACAAGCCCGACAGCGGCTCGAAGTCGGTATGCTGCACTCGCCCAGCCAGCGAGGCCCACAGCGGCCCGGTGAGTCGGCGGGAAGCCTCCGCTTGGCCAAAGTACCGGGTGCGGGATACGCGATAGAAATTGGGTTCCCGGTCGCTGAGGCTTCTGTCGAACGTCGTCTCGTTGCCGATACCATAGTAGCCGAACCGCTTCTCGCGGATGGCCTGCGCCCGGACGTCGAAGCGCCACTTGCGCATCAATCCAGGTGCGCGGAACCGGACACCGGCAAACCAGCTGCCCTTGAAGGTCACGCCGGCGGCTCCCGAGAGGGCGCCGTTTGAGACATACGGCGCTTCATAGGGAGCGGGAACGGAGTAGTCGGCCCCGAGCGCGATGAAGGGGAACTCGTTGGACGACGGAACCATGATGGGGAGCCAACTCATGCCCCAGTCCTGGGCCCGTAGTGCTCCAGGGAGGAGAGCCATCATGACTATGGCACCGGTACCGAAGTGCTTCATCCTTGGCGCTCGTACAAGTAGGCGAGATCGTGGCGAGCGGCATCGCGACCGTCGTGGGCCGCGAACCTGCCGGGGTACAGCCCGGCGCCGCCGAAGTCGCCGGCCTTGTTGACGGCGTAGAAGTTCAGGCCGAATCGGGGCCGTCCGTCCGGCATCAACAGCCGGGGTTCCGTCAGGGCCATGACCCGTTGGAGCGTCGCCCGGCAGGCGTCGGTCGGCGCCATGCCCTGGCGCATGAACTCCACCGTGAGAAACGCCCCGCACACCATGATGTTCGATTCGCCGCGCCCGGTCGAGCCGGCGGCGCCGATGGCGTTGTCGGTGTACTGCCCCGCGCCGATGATGGGAGAGTCGCCGGCCCGGCCGGGAATCTTCCAGGCCAGCCCGCTGGTGGTCGTGATCGAGGAGACGTCTCCGGCCGCGTTTACCACGTTCAAGTTGATGGTGCCGGTCGGTCGTTGACCCAATGGATCGTCGTCCTCGACCTCGAGCCAGTCGTCATGGGCTCCTCGATTGGCCCGCCAGCGCAACCACCGCTCCCGGGAGGCGGGGGTCATCAGGTCTTCTTCCTCATAACCGTACGACAGGGCAAAGCGCTTGGCGCCCTCACCCACCAGCATGATGTGGTCGGTGTATTTCAGTACCAGCCGGGCGATCTCGCTTGGGGTCTTGATGCCCTCGAGCGCCGCAACCGCCCCAGCCCGTTTCGAGGGGCCGTGCATGCAGGAGGCGTCGAGCTGGACGACGCCCTCTTCGTTGGGGAGGCCGCCGTAGCCGACCGACATGTCGGTGGGATCTAGTTCCTGGATCTTCACGCCTTCGACCGCCGCGTCCAGCGTGTCCGCTCCGGCCACGATGGCTTCCATCGCCCGGGCGACCGCCCCCAGGCCGTTGGACGAGCTGATGGCCGCCGGCCGCGCCGCCTTCGGGATATGCACGGCGGGGGCTGGGAGGTTGACGCTTCCCGGCACGGCCAGGGCGGTCACGGCGGCCCCAGACACGCCGAGGAACTCACGGCGCGAGAACGAATCGGTCACGGGTATCTCCGGGCATGTAGTGGTGGCTTCGTCAGGGATTTAAGAGGCCTAGCGAGGTTCTGTCAACTTGCCGCCCCTCCCCAGGGCCGATATTATAGGGGCCTGCGATTCCAGTCCCTTTTCCGAGCGACGTCGGCGCGTATGCAGTTCGCCGACGACCCCTTCCGACTCATTCGGTTTGTGGTAGGGGCGTTGCTGCTGGCGGGCACCGCCATCGCCTTGCTCCTGGCCTTCACCGGGATCGCTCCCCGGGCCGTGCTCCTGGTCGGTTCGTTCTGGGCCATTTACGGGCTGCTGACCGGGTTCCTCGGCGGAGTGCTCGAACCGGTCATCGACGGCACCGCGCGGATGTTCTCCGACGTGGGGTTGCGGCGGGCGGGCGGCGGGTTCTCCGGCGAGGAGACGATGGTGGCCCAGGGTCGCTATGCAGATGCGGCGGAAGCCTATCAACGGAGGGCTGGGGACCGGGGAATCCGGGTGGAAGCCACGCTGCGGCGTACGGCGCTTCTCACCGGCCCGCTGGCGCTCCCGCTGGTCGCCGCGGCCGAGCTGACCGAATTGCGGAATACCGGAACGCCGTTGTCGCCCGAGGATGACGTGCGCGTCGGATTGGCCTTGGTCGATGTGTACGACTTCCGGTTGCAGGACCCCGGCCAGGCGATGGCCGAGCTACGCCGGTTGATCGACCTTTATCCTGAATCGCGACACACCCGCAGGATGCGGGGTGTGTTGCAGGATCTCAAAGTGGCTCACTTCGGGACGGAGTTATCCGATCTCGAGGGTCCACCGGCACAGACCTGACCGAATGCCAAAACGCGAACGCCTCGATCCCAGCATCTTTCACCTCCCCGTCGACAAGATGCGAGCCGGATACTATTCCGACAAGTACTTCGTGCGTGCGCGGGAGATCCTCCTGGCCGACAACTACCGGCCACGAGTGACCATGCAGGTCTTCGGCAAGACCCACGCGTTTCTCGGAGGCATCGACGAAGCCATCGCCATTCTCAAGTTGTGCGCTCTCGAGTGGTCCGACCTGGCGGTCCGAGCGTTGTACGACGGCGACGAGGTCGGGCCGTGGGAGACGGTGCTCGAGATCGAAGGGCCGTACGACGCCTTCGCCCACCTCGAAACGCTCTACCTCGGCGTGCTGGCGCGACGCACCAAGGTGGGGACCAATACCCGGAGGGTAGTGGAGGCGGCGTTCCCCAAGGAAGTCATGTTCTTTCCGGCCCGGCACGACCACTGGCTGGTGCAGACGGGTGACGGCTATGCCGCGCACATCGCCGGTGCCATCGGGGTGTCGACCGACGCGCAGGCGTCATGGTGGGGAAACGAGGGCGTGGGAACGGTGCCTCACGCGCTGATCGGCGTGTACGGCGGAGACACGGTGCTGGCGACCCAACGATTTGCCGAATTCATTCCCGAGGCCGTCCAGATCATCAGCTTGGTCGATTTCGAGAACGACTGTGTCAAGACGTCACTCGCGGTGGCCCGCGCTCTGGGCGACCGACTCTACGGTGTGCGACTCGACACCAGTGAACTCCTCGTCGATGAGTCGGTTCAGGCCCAGATGGGCCACTTCTCCCCGACCGGCGTATGCCCGCAGTTGGTGCACAACGTTCGGTCCGCCCTGGACGACGAGGGTTTTGACGGGATCAAGATCATCGTGTCGGGCGGGTTCTCAGTGGAAAAAATCGAGGCCTTCGAAGCCGAGGGTGTGCCGGTCGACGCCTATGGTGTGGGATCCTCGCTGTTCAAGGGACGCTTTGATTTCACCGGCGACATCGTCCTGAAGGACGGTCAGCCATGTGCCAAGGTGGGTCGGGAGTATCGACCCAACCCCAGGCTGGAACTCGTCGGATAGGTCGATACGGAAGGCGGCAGCCTTAACGGTCGGGTTCTTCTAGCACCAACCTCGGGCCCAGGTGATTCGGTTCCCGCCCGGGGTTACATTCACCTGATTCCATCCTGTCCGCTCTTTTGCACGGAGTTCGCATGCGCCTGTTTGGTAGGGTTTGTTTGATCGCCGGGAGTGTCATGCTGATCGCGGTAAGCGCCCACGCCCAGTATCCTCAACGTCATCAGGGCGTGTACGCTACCTTCGGATTGGGCTACGGGTCTGCCAAGGTGGCCTGCGACCAGTGCGGCGACACTAGCCGAACGGGAGATCTCACAGGGTTCTTCAACGTCGGCGGCGCCCTCAGCCAATCGATTCTTCTCGGCGCCGAGGTTACCGGCTGGTCCAAAGTCACCGACAGCAACGACAACCGGGCCGCCAGCACGGTGAACGCGGTGATATCGTGGTATCCGTCGACCCGGGAAGGATTCTTCATCAAAGGTGGCCTGGGGTTCGGTTTCATCCGCGGCGACCAGGACACGGACGAGGGGATTAAATTCTTCGACAAGGGGGGCGTTGGCTATCAGTTGGGGTTGGGCTACGACATGCGGATCCAGCGCAACCTGTCCGTAACCGCCGTGGCCAACTTCTACGGCGGGAACGTCGGCGACATCGGTTCCATCCGTAACGTGAGCTTCAACGTGATTCAGTTCATGGCCGCCGTCACCTTTCACTAACCGACGCCGATCGTGATTCACCTGTCCCGCCGGTTGGCCGGCGCCGTGAGTGTCTTGCTGGCCGCACTGGCGTTTACGGCGACCGCCATGACGGCCCAGCAGCCCGTCCGCGAGGGGTTCTGGGGGTCCGTGGGTGCCGGCTACGGCACGGCCGGACTGAGCTGCGGCAATTGCGGCGACGTTGCCCGGGAAGGCTCGTTCTCCGGGTTCTTGGTCATGGGCCTCACCCTCAGTCCCTCGCTCCTCATCGGGCTCGAGGTGGACGGGTGGGTCAAGACCATCAACGGCGACCCGCTTCGGCTCGGGGGCCTCAACGGCACGGTCCAGTGGTATCCCTCTAGGGGTATGGGGCTGTTCGTAAAGGGCGGCATCGGGATGGCTTACGCTCGAGGAGATCTCCGGTTCCCGACGTCGGTGTTCTTGGATGACGCCGGCCTGGGCTACCTTTTCGGTATTGGCTATGATGTTCCCATTGCTGGCGGGCTTTCCGTCACTCCTTTGGCCAGTTTCTACGGCGGTAATATCGGTGACGTCCAAAATGCCGAGGGGGTCAGTTTCAACATCTTCCAGTTCCTCGTCGCGCTGACCCTGCATTGACCAGCCAATCCTTGACCGCGCTCAGGCGGACCGAATCGAGTGCCACTATGCAGGGGCGCTATCTGCAGTCGATCGTCCTGTCCGTAGTACTTGCGTTGGGGTGGAGCACCGCAGCCGCCGCCCAGCTCATGCTGACGCCGATAGTTGGCGCCTACGTCCCCACGGGCAACGTCTATGAACAGCCGGGCACCATCGGTACCGCCCGTCAGGGCACCTCCTTCGCCTTTGGAGGCCGGCTCATGTACAGCGCCTCCGGGCGGCTGGGGATCGAGGTCGGAGTCACCTACGCTCCGAGCAAGGTTGAAATCATCACCGCCACCGAGACCGTGAGCCGATCGGCGCACCTGTGGCTGGGGCAACTCCGCTTGGTTTATGTGTTGAACTCCGAGTGGGCGCCGATCAACATATATGCGGCAGCGGGCGCCGGAATGGCTTCACGGGGCGGTGAAGCCTACGACGGGGTGACCGGCCTGACCGACTTGACCGGCAACCTGGCTTTTGGTGCACTGTTCAGGGTGGGTTCCTCGTACCGCATCCGCTTGGAGATCGAAGACTACCTCTACAAGACCCAGATGACCTTTCCCTCCGGAGAGTCCTCCGGATCGCGCTTCCAGAACGACTTCGTCTTCAGCTTCGGGCTGAGCATCCCCCTGGGCTAACCGGCGGCCTGGCCAGGTGATCTGGCTCACGGCAACTTCCGGCCCATTTCGGCATCATGTACCTTCGCCCGCAACAGTTGTTCGGGGGAGGTTACAGCCGAGTGCCTTGGGCAGGAGGACGATGACCATGTGGCGTTCCAGAAAGCTGTTGCTGGTTTTCGGTGTGGTGCTCGCGGCCGGGCCAACGAGATCGCTCGTTGCTCAGAGCGACGTCGAGTTGGCGCCGGTCCTTGGCGTCTACCTCCCGCTGCAGTCCGTCATCGTGCAGGCCGACGGTACTTCGGCCAAGCAGGCCACCGCCGTTGCCATTGGCGGGCGCATCAGTGTCGCAACCCACCGCAAGGTGAGCTTCGACGGTACCGTGACCTACGTCCCCAGCGACGTCAACGCTTCCGCCGGAGCCAGTGGTGGCTCATCCAGCCTCTTGTTGATCGATGCCCGGGGGGTCGTGTCGTTCGGCCAGGCCGGGGCCAAGACGAGATTCTATCTTGCTGGAGGGCCGGCCGTCATCATCAGGAATGGCGAGTTCTACCAGGACTTCGATGGAACCACCGATATTGGTGGCAACGTCGCCGCGGGACTGCGGATGGTTCTGGGGAAGGTGAGCGGCCGAGTGGAAGTGGCGAGCTACCTGTATTCGGTCAATCTCACGGGTGCCGGCAGTCTCTCTACCGGCTCCGAATTGCAGGTCGACCTGATCGCCTCCGTTTCGGTGGCCATTCCGTTGGGTCCTTGACCAAGACCCACCAGCGCTAAGGGCTGCCCGCGCCGTTCCCCGATATCCGAAAACCACCCGCCGCCGCCGTCAATTTCTCGGCGGCGCTGGCCAAGTGGCTGGCAGATCCGGCCACCTCCTCGGTGGACGCGTTCAGCTGTTGGGCGGCGGCGGCTATCTGCTGGGCGGCGGCCGCCACTTCCTCGGTGCCGTGCGAGACCTCCTCTAACCGCTTGGCGATGGCGGCTACCAGGGTCCTGACCTTGTCCGCCGATCGGGAAATGGCCTGGCTCCACTCGTCGCTGGCGGTGGCCTGATTCGCCAACCGTTCGAGCCCCTCGGCTGCTCCGTGGGCGGCGTCGCGCGCCGCCATGCCGCCCTCGGCCAGTTTGAGAAGCCGTCCCCGGGCGGTGTCGACCTGTTCCTGCACTTCGATGACCGTCTCGGCGGTGAGGGTTGCCGAATGCGCCGCCTGACTTGCCAGCTTGCGGATTTCATCGGCCACCACGCTGAAGCCACGGCCTTCCTCGCCGGCGCGGGCCGCTTCGATGGCGGCGTTGAGCGCCAGCATGTGGGTCCGTTTGGCGATCGCCTTGGCCTGGGTGACGAATTTTTCGATCTCCTTGGAGGACCCAGCCAGCGCATCCGCCTCGGCGACCCCTCGCTCCACTTCTTCCGTCAGCAGGGTGAGGCCGGCGGAGCTTTCCTCCAGCTGACGTTTGTGTTCCTTGGCCATGCGTGCCAGGACCATGTTTCGCTCAGCCGCCTCCGTGGATCCGTCGTCGAGTTCCTGAGCGATATCCAGGATCTTGGCCGCATCGTCTGCTGCCGACCGGATGACGTCGGCCTGGGCGGTGGCCCGCTCGGTCAACTCGCCCGTGGTGGCGGCAACTTCGTGGGTCGACGCCGTCATCTGTTGGGTCGAAGCGGCAATCTCCTGGGCCAGAGCCGCGGCCTCTCCCGAGGCCCCCTGGATGGCTCCGACCAGGCGTTGCAGGGCAGTCACCATGGTGCCGATGGCCTGGACCAACGGATTGGACGCCACCCGGTCGTCTAGTGCCCCCGGGCTGAACCGGGACAAGTCGCCCCGTGAGACCCTGACGGCTACTTCCTCGGCGACGGCGGAGGGGAGGATCACCCGCTTGATCAGCCAGTGGCTGAAGATGCCGTGGGCCAGGAGGCCATAGAGCGCCACCACGCCCGATATCTTCCACCGCGGCGCGCCTGGGGCCCACAGCGTGAGGCTGGCAAAGACCAGCAGGCCCAGCATCAGGACGGCGAGCAGGCCGCCCCCTTGGAATCGCCGGATCAAACCCCCCTGCAGGTTGGTCATGGGCTTCCTGGTGAATGGGTGCTGCATGGGGCCACCGGGGTGGTGTACCAGCTTGGTAGCCGGCGGCGTTCCGGATACATTCCGCGTTCGTCGGGCACCGTCGGCGGTTGGCTAACGGATCCCCTAATCTAGATACCCTGCGCGGGTGGACGCAAAGGGATGAAGCCGCGGGCAGGTCCATGACGCAAACGCACGCAGTCTCACAGGATCCGTACGTACCGGAGGCGATCGAGGCCAAGTGGCAGGCCCGGTGGGCAGAACGGCACGCCAACGAGCCGGATCTCGATGCCCCCGTGCGCCCGTTCTACAATTTGATGATGTTCCCCTACCCCTCGGCCGAGGGCCTCCACGTGGGGAACATGTTCGCCTTTACCGGCAGCGACGTGTTTGGGCGCTTCAAGCGGCTCCAGGGTTTCGACGTGTTCGAGCCCATCGGCTTCGATGCGTTTGGCATCCACAGTGAAAATTACGCCATCAAAGTAGGGATCCATCCCGGCGAGTTGATTCCTCGCAATATCGAGAATTTCCGCCGGCAGCTTCGCCGTATCGGCGGCATGTTCGATTGGCGTCAGGAACTGGCCACGACCGATCCACGGTACTACAAGTGGACGCAGTGGCTGTTCCTTCAGCTCTACCAAGCCGGCAAGGCCTACCAGAAAATGGGCAGCGTCAACTGGTGCCCCGAGTGCAAGACGGTGCTGGCCAATGAGCAGGTCATCGCCGGTTTCTGCGAGCGCCACGGTGACACCAAGGTCGAACAGCGCACCCTGGAGCAGTGGTACTTCAAGATCACCGACTACGCCGAGCGGCTGCTGGCCAATCTCGACGACGCGGGAGTGATGGATTGGTCCTCGACGACCACCACGGCGCAGCGCAACTGGATCGGGCGCTCCGAAGGCGCCGACGTCGACTTCCCGGTGGAGGGCCATGATCCCATCCGGGTATTCACCACCCGTCCCGATACCATCTTCGGCGCCACTTTCATGGTCTTGGCCCCCGAGCACCCGTTGGTTGCCACGCTCACGTCCGACGATCAACGTGACGCCGTCGACCAGTATCTGGAGCGGGTGGCGACCGAGGATCTGGTGTCGCGCCGGGTGGGCGATCGGGAGAAGACCGGAGTTTTCACCGGCGGGTACGCCGTCAACCCCGCCACCGGCAAGCCGATTCCGGTATGGCTGGCGGACTACGTCCTCATGGAATACGGTACCGGGGCGATCATGGCCGTGCCGGCTCACGACGAGCGCGACCTAGAGTTTGCCGAAACGTACGGGCTCGACGTCGTCTCCGTCATCGACGACAAGGGCCGGCTGAAGGCTTCCGGCCCCTTCGACGGCCGGCCGGCCGTCGAGGCGCTCCCCGACATCATTCGTTGGCTGGAAGACAAGGGCTCCGGTACCGGCACGGTGTTGTATCGCCTGTACGACTGGTGTATCTCCCGCCAGCGGTACTGGGGTCCGCCGATTCCCATCATCTATTGTGAGGACTGCGGCACGGTGCCGGTGCCCGAGGAAGATCTCCCGGTGCTGCTGCCGCCGCTGGACGACTTTCGGCCCGACGACAGCGGAGTGTCGCCGTTGGCCCGCAACGAGGAGTGGTACCTCGTTCCTTGCCCGGAGTGCGGTAAACCGGCCCGACGCGAAACCGACGTGTCGGACACGTTCCTCGATTCGGCCTGGTATTACTTGCGGTACCCGAGCGCCGAGTTCGACGACCGGCCGTTCGATGCCGGACGTACCCGGACGTGGTGCCCGGTCGCCACCTACATCGGGGGCAATGAGCACGCCGTCCTCCACCTGCTCTATTCGCGATTCATCGCCATGGTGCTCCACGACCTGGGCTTCATCGACTTCGAGGAGCCGTTCGTCAAGTTCCGGGCCCACGGACTGATCGTCAAAGACGGCGCCAAGATGTCCAAGTCGCGCGGCAATATCGTCATTCCCGATCAGTTCATCGAAACCTGGGGAGCCGATACCTTCAGGCTCTATCTCATGTTCCTCGGTCCGTTTCAGGAAGGCGGCGACTTCCGCGACGAGGGCATCAGCGGCCCCCGCCGGTTCCTGGATCGCGTGTGGAACCTGGTGACACGGGTGGTGAGCGCCCCCACGCCGTCGGACGCCACGCCCAGGTCCGTGCTGGTGAAGTGGCACCAAACCACCCACCAGGTCACCCACGACCTCGAGGGGCTCAAATACAACACAGCCATCGCCGCCCTCATGGAGTTGCTCAACACACTGCGGGAACACGACGTGGCCGACCGGAGCATAGTGGAGGACCTCATCCTCATGCTGGCGCCGTTCTGCCCCCACTTCGCCGAGGAATGCTGGGAGCGCCTGGGCCATGACAGCTCCGTCTTCGAGGCCAGCTGGCCGGGCTGGGACGAACGACTCCTGGTCGAAGACGAGATCGAGGTGGTCATCCAGGTCAACGGCAAGACCAGGTCCCGGGTGGCGGTTCCCCGGGATGCAACCGAGGACGCCGTCTTCGCGGCCGCCCTGGCCGATCCCACTACCCTCCGGTTCATAGATGGCAAGGCCGTCCGCAAGCGGATATACGTCCCCGGGAGGCTGGTGAACCTGGTTCTGGGCTGATGGGGGCCGAGGAATGGATCGGGGCTCTTGGGCCCGGAGCGATCCGGGCTTGGCTTGTCTTCATATTGTCCACTCAAGGTGTTGCAATGTATGTAGTTATGGCACAGAACTCCGATCAGGCGATGGTGGTGCCGACCACGGGGTCATGGCCCGGCTGCCACTTTGCGACCCACTGGTCCGTATGGGCATCTTAAAGAACAGCTATGACAAGGGCACTTGCATTGGAGAGCTTCCCGTTGGCGAATGCTGACGCCGTCGTTGCCCGGGCCCGATCCGGGGACCCGGAGGCCTTGGAGCAGATTTTCCGGGCCTTCCAGACGCCGGTGTACAACCTGGCCCGACGGATCTGCCGCACGGTCGAGGACGCCGAAGACGTCCTGCAGGAGACCTTCCTCGAGGTGGCCAAGAGCATTCGGCGCTACCGCGGGGACGGCAGCCTGTGGGCCTGGGTGCGGACCATCGCCAGCAACAAGGCGCTGATGCGGCTGCGGCGCAACAAGTACCGAGATACCGACGAACTGCACGATGAGGTGATGCCGACCCGGCGCGAGGATCGCCACTTGCGGATGGATCTCGAGGCGGCCCTGGAGCGGCTACCCGAGACGTCCCGGGCCGTGGTGTGGCTCCACGATGTCGAGGGGTACACCCACAGCGAAATCGGCGCCATGATGGGCAAGTCGGTGAGCTTTTCCAAGTCGCAATTGGCGCGGGCCCACGTGCGGCTTCGTGGGTGGCTGGGAGAGGAGGCGACCGCGTGACGCACCTGACCATGCAGCAGTTGCTGGACGTGCGTGAGCCGGCCTCGTCGCCCGGGTCGCAGTCGGCCCGGCGGCACCTGGAAGCGTGCCAGACGTGCCAAGCCGAACTCGAACGATTGCACCAGCGTACGGCGCAGCTCAAGGCGCTTCCCACGCTTCGGGTACCGCGCGACCTGTGGCCGGAGATACGGAGCGAGGTCGTGGTTTACCGGCGCCGCCGTATCGCCGCGTGGGGCGGGGTGGGTGGATTAGCCCTGGCCGCCTCCGTTGCGCTGTTCCTGGTGCTGGGTGCCCGGACCGTTGCCGCACCCGAGGAAGAGTCGAGTCGGGCGATCGGCACGGCCATGGCCCAGTCGCAAATGCTGGAGACCGCGCTGGGGCGGTACCGGCCGGAAAGGCGGGTCACCGACGGCCGGACGGCAACGGTCGTCGCCGGTCTGGAGACTCGGATCGCCGAAGTCGATCGGCAGCTCCAGGTCGCCGGCATGATGCGCCAGCGGGTGCGCGACGAGGCGCTCCTGAGCTTGTGGCGCCAGCGGGTCGGATTGATGGATGCCTTGGTGAACGTGCACCTGACCCATGCCACCAACGCGGGGTTGTAGGCCTGATGAGGATATCCATGAGGATCGCGGGATTGGTGGTATTGGCGCTGGGAGCAGGTGCCGGCGCAGAGGCCCAATCCGGAGAGGACATCCACATTCGGGTCCAAGTCGACTCGATCAGTACGCTCATGACCGGCTTTGTCACCCTGCGCCGGGCTCACCTGGGAATAAACGTCAACCTGCGCGCCGGCCAAACGGACCGCTACGGCGCGCTCATCAACTCGGTGTCGCCCAACGGCCCCGCGGACCGTGCGGGCATCCGCAGCGGAGACATCGTCGTGATGCTCGACGACGAATCACTAATCGATGACCAGCACGCCGTCATGGCCGATGACGGATCATCAGTGCCCGGGTTCCGGCTGATTGCGCTGGCCTCGAAGCTCGATCCCGACGACACCATCAACGTCGAATTGCGCCGCGGCGACCGGACCCTGCGTCTGTCGCTGGTCACGGAGTCGTGGCCGACCATGGTTCGTGAGTGGCGCACGCCGGAAGGCGACTGGGGTGTCCGGTTCGGTGAAGACAGCCTGCTGGTTGAGTTCGAGCGGAACATGCCGCGGGTGCGTACCAGGGTGCTCGGCCCCGGCGTCAATCTGTTCTTTGCGGATCCGCTGTTCGACCTCGAGTTGGCCCCGATGAACGCCGAACTCGGTGGCTACTTTGGGACCAGTAGCGGGGTGTTGGTCATCAGCGTCCCCGAAGGGTCGGGGTTGGGGCTCAAGGGTGGTGATGTGGTGCTTGCCGTCGACGGACGGACCACCGAGAACCCGTCGCATCTACACCGCATCCTGCGGAGCTACCAGTCGGGTGAACAGTTCCAACTCAGCATCATGCGCAATCAACGCCACATGACGGTTCGAGGTACCTTGAACCGATAGCACCCCCAGAAGAATGCCGGGACCAACGACGCGCGACGGGCTGCGGCCCGCCGGGCGTCGTTTTGTTGTGTCCGGGGCCTCATCCCCCCGGTGACGCCGGAGCGCCGGCGGTCTGCGCTGTTCCCAGCGCCGGGTAGGTTACCAGCATGCCACCTCCTCGGGCCCGTCGCCCGTGATGTACCGCCTCAAGCACCACGAAGCCTTCGAACCAGGCCTACAGCGGGTAATGCTGGCGCTGCTGCTCCAGGCTTCCGGTGAAGCAGCAGCGGACGACACCCCCGAAACCAGCCGGATCCACGTGGTGCGGAAGCGGCTCAAGAGAGCGCGGGCCATCCACAAGCTGGCCCGGCCGGCGCTCGACGAGGCGCGCTACCGCCGGGAGCAGGCATGGTTCCGTGATCGCGGCCGCCGTTTGTCGCAGGCGCGGGATGTGGATGTGTTGCTCGAGACATACCTGCGCTTGGCGCGCCGGAGTGCGGGAATCACTGAGGCCGATGAGGCCGGGGAACCCGTTCGAAGTGCCCTGCACGGGCTCAGGTATGAAACCCATCTCGATTCGCCCCCAAGCCGATTGTTGGGCGAAGTGGCGGAGGAGTTGATGGTCAACGCCCGGGAGTGGGATACCGTCTCCTGGGTGCCGACCCAGGCGCACCTGATACGCGATACGCTCACCCCGGGGATCGGGCGCTACGCGAGCGCGCTCGATGATGTGGAGAGCGGGCAGACCGTAGAGCGGTTCCATACGTTGCGTAAGCGGGTCAAAGACCTGGGATACCAGATGGACTTCATGGCCAAGCGCGTTCCTGCAGCCGGCAAGCGGCTCCGGCGAAGGGCGGATCGGCTGGGTGAGTTGCTCGGATGGCACCACGATGTATGGGTTTTTGCGGACCGAGTGGCGACCATGGAGGAGCTGCCTGCTGTCGTTCGCCATTCATGGCAGCGGCTGGCGGAGGCAGAGGGGAAGCGCGTCGAGCAGCGCGCGCTGGCGAAGGCGGATAACCTCCGACGGGCCATCGCCAGGAAGGTCGGCGAGCGGTAACACCGCCCGCTGGGCTAGGCCGTCGGCAGCCCGTCGTCGTCCTCGAACAGGTAGCGCTCCATACTGGTAAAGAGGAACTCCTTCGCCTTGGGGTCCTGTACGTTCAACGCGTAGTGGTTGATGAGCGCTTGCTGGTGCTTGAGCCATTCGCTCCAACAGTCACCACAGATCTCCTGGAACACCTTGAGACCGAGGTCGTTGGGGAACGGACGGAACGGCATCTGGCTGTTGGTCCGGCTGCAGCGGACACATGTTACGGTTGGCATGGCGCAAAGATACCCCGCCGCCCGCCCGCCCCGGTAGCCGTCACGCCGTCCCGCGCTTGAGGGCCCGCACTCCGCTGGCGGTGCCCATACCAGCGCCGATCCCGAAGATGACCGTCGTGGTTCCCGTGATGATGGGGAGGATGGCGAGTGGCCAGGCGAGCACGGCCATCAGGACACCGACGGTCAGGGGTGCCAGCGGCGAGTAGATGGCGTCCACGAACCGCAGGCGGCGCCGAACGAACGTCTTGGCGATGACGAACCCGACCATGGCAACGGCGGCTACTATCATCACATTGATGGCAAACGACATACGATACTCCAGGAAACGATTCGTGTTGCAGTACGCAACGTGGGTCCCGAAAGATTCAATCGCCCGCGACCCGTGGGACCGCAGCTACCAGCGAACGACCACCGACCCCCAAAGAAATCCCGAACCGAAGGCGGTCAGTACTACGATGTCGCCGGCGGAGATGCGGCCTTGGCGGACGCACTCGTCGAGCGCTATGGGAATGGTGGCGGCGGTGGTATTGCCGTATCGCTGGATGTTGTTGTAGATCTGGTCGTCCCGGAGGCCGAGTTTTCGCTGGACCATGTCGGAGATGCGCAGGTTGGCCTGGTGGGGGATGACCAGGGCAACGTCTTCCAGCTCGAGGCCAGCCTTGTCGAGAGCGGCCAGGGTCGACGACGGCATCAGTTCTACCGCGTTACGGAACACTTCCTTACCGTTCATGCGCAACAGGTGCTTCCCGGCGGCCACGTCAGCCTGACTGATCCGCGGGTGGTTCTTGGACGCGGGGCTCTCGACCCACAGGTGTTGCGCCTTGCTGCCATCCGAGTGGAGGTCGAACGCCAATAGTCCCCGTCGGTCGGTGTCGTCGGCCTCGAGGACGACCGCCCCGGCGCCGTCGGCAAAGATGACCGACACGTCGCGTCCCGCGGTCGACAGGTCCATGCCGGTCGACTGGATTTCCTGGCCCACTACCAGGATGCGTCGATAGTTGCCCGCTCGGATCCAGGCGTCGGCCACCGAGAGCGCGTAGATGAACCCGCTGCACTGGGTGCGGATGTCGATCGCCGGGATGTCGCCGGCGCCAAGTTGGTGTTGCAGCAGGGTGCCGTTGCCGGGGGCGAACTGGTCGGGTGTGCTGGTGGCGAACACGATGGCGTCGAGATCCGTTGCCGGCCGGCCGGCGGCCTGCAGCGCGTTCATCGACGCCTTCAGCGCCAACTCGACGCCGGTCTCACCTTCGGTGACCCAATGGCGCTCCTCGATCCCCGTCCGCGTCCGGATCCACTCGTCGGACGTGTCCATGAACGCCGCCATGTCGTCGTTGGTCACCACTCGCTGGGGGACGTAGAAACCCGTCCCCGTGAAACGCGCTATGGTCATGGTCGATTTCTCGTCGCTATGGGCGGTCTTGCGAGTATGCTCCGAGCGGAGCTCGGTGCATGGTGGACACGGCCTATTCGTACCGCAGGGCGTCGATTGGGTCCAACATGGCCGCGCGTCTCGCGGGCCACAGTCCGAAGAAGACCCCGATGATACCGCTGAATCCGAAGGCTACCACGGCGGCACTGGGAGATACCAAGGTGTTCCACCCGGCAAAATGGGCCAGGCCGAAGGCGGCACCGGTCCCCAGCAGCACGCCGATCAGGCCACCCAAGAGGCACAGGGTCAGCGCTTCTACCAGGAATTGCAACAGGATGTTCGCTCTGGTGGCCCCGAGTGCCTTGCGGACGCCGATTTCCCGCGTTCGTTCAGTTACCGAGACCAGCATGATGTTCATGATGCCGATGCCGCCGACCAGGAGGCTCACGCCGGCGATGCTCGCCAGCAGGTAGGTGAACACTTCGGTGGCCTCTTGCCGCGTGGCCAGGATCTCCTGCCGCCCCCTGATACGGAAGTCGTTGGCGCCACCCGGGGGAATCTTGTGCTCGCGCCGGAGGATGCGTTCGATGTCGACCATCCCCTGTTCCAACGGAACGCCCTCGGCGACCTCGACACTGATGGACCGCAACCGGTCGCTACCGAACACGCGGTACTGGGCTGTTTGTACGGGGATCAGGACCTGCTCGTCAGGATTGGACCACGAGCCTTCCGCGCCTTTCTCGGCCAGCACGCCAATCACCTCGAACGGGATGCCACGGATGAAGATGGTCTGATTGATCAGGGCCCGGGGATTGGCGTCGAGCATTTCCGGGACCGCGTATGCTAGCACCGCGACGCGCTTGCGGGATTCATCGTCTCCGGTAGTGAACATGCGGCCGTGTGCGATCGCGAAATTGCGCACCTCGGTGTAGTTGGCTGTGGTACCGGTGACGTCGGTGTTGATGTTGGTGTTACCCAGCTTGACTTGCATGGAGGAACGAATTTCCGGGACCACGGCACTCAGGCGCGTGGCTCCGCGCGTGAGCGCATCGGCGTCCGCGGTTCGCAGGCTGACACGGTTGCTGGAAGCCACCCCGTGGTTGAACGACTGGCCGGCGTAGATACTGAGCAGCCGGGTGCCCATGGCGTCGATTTGATCCTCGATGGCCCGCTGGGCACCCGATCCCAGGGCCACCATGGTGATGACGGCCCCGACACCGATGATGATGCCCAGCATCGTCAAGCCGGATCGAAGGAGGTTGGCCCTGATGGACCGCAACGCGACGGCGAGCGTTTCTCCGAACAGCATGGTGTTACCCTCGGTCAGGTAGGTGGGGCCATCGCTACGAGGCTTGTTGGGCGATGTTCCGCAGCACCAGAACGGAGTCTGCCGCGGTCAACCCGGCCAGCACCTCGCTGTAGTCGAGGTCGGTCAGCCCGGTCTTGATGCGGACGGCGGTGGGAACACCGTCCCGCAAGACGAACACAACGTAGTCGGCAATCTGAATGTTACCCGCCTGCTGCTTCGGTTCAGCGCCCCGGCCTGGCTCGCCGCCCCGGCCACCCTGAAATGCCTGAAACACCTGGCGACCGATCTCCTGCTCGTCTTCGGTCAACGGTTCACCCGACCGCCGTTTGTTCATGATGGTGCGTGCCTGTTCCGCGGTGACTCCGGGCGGGAGCTCGACAGTCCTCCCGTTGCGGAGCGTGAGCGTCTCCCGGTCGCTCGCCTCGGCGGCAGGGGGTGATGACGCTTGCCAGCCGGGCACCTCCGGAGACCGGGCCAGTTGCGCCTGCACCGCCTCGAGCGTGAGGCCCAGCGCCTCGGCGGCCGATCCGACGTCGCGGTCAGTTCGCAGGGCGGCATTGGGGACGGCGAGCACACCTTCCCGGCGGCCGATCATGATCTCGACTTCGGCGTTCATGCCGGGCCGCAGCAACCCATCGGTGTTGGGGATGCGGATGAGTACCGGAAACATGGTCACGTTCTGCTGGGTCTCGGCCATGGGCTCGATCTTCAGCACTTGGCCCTCGAAGGGTTGGTTGGGATACGAGGCGACCGACACGGTAGCGTCTAGGCCGGGGCGGATCTTGCCGATGTCGGTTTCGTCCACCAGTGTGCGGACCTGCACCAGGCTCAGGTCGGCCATGGTGAGCAGGACCGTCCCGCCGGCGACGTCGCGGGTCGGCGACGAGATGACCTGTCCCCGCTCGACGTTCTTGGCGATGATCGTTCCACTGATCGGCGCCCTGACGTCGGTGTCGTCCATGGCGATGCGATCGTTCTCGACCGCCACCTCCGCTTGCACCAACCCTGCTTTGGCGTTGGCGTAATCCAGGAGCGTGTCCTCGTATTCGGTCTGGGTAATCGACTGGGTCTGGTACAACTCGTCGGAGCGCCGCTTCTGGGCGAGGGCATTGGCCAACCGGGCCCGCGCCACCTCGAGGCTCGCTTCGGATTGGAGGAGCGAGTTGCGCGGGATGCGCTGGTCGACACGGACCATCAGCGCGCCCCGTTCGACGCGATCGCCGGTCTGCACCATGATTTCGAGAATCTCGCCGGACGCCTTGGACTTTACCTCGACGGTGGTGTCCGGCTCGATGACGCCGGCAGCCTGCGCCGACACGGATATGTCGCGGGTGGCAACCGGCACCGCCTGGTAGACCGGCACGACCACTTCTTCCTGACAGGCCAGAAGCGCCGGAAGGAACACCAGCCACGGGATCCGCTTCACGACACCTCCGCTGCCGCGAAGTCCCGCTCGATCTTTCCGTCACGCATGTGAACCTGCCGCTGGGCGATGCGGGCAATGAAGTCTTCGTGGGTCACCAGGATGATCGTCTGCCCGCCTTGGTGCAACGACTTGAACAGGTGCATGATCTCGTTACCCGTTGCGGTGTCGAGGTTTCCGGTAGGTTCGTCCGCCAACAGAATGCTCGGGTTGTTGACCAGCGCCCGGGCCACTGCCACCCGCTGGCGCTGACCGCCCGACAACTCGTTGGGCCGGTGATTCATGCGGTCGGTCAGCTGAACCCGTTCCAGGGACTCCTCTGCCAACCGGCGACGCTCCTTGGACTTCATCCCCGCGTAGATGAGAGGGAGTTCGACGTTGTGCAGCGCGGTGGCGCGTGGCAACAAATTGAACGTCTGGAACACGAACCCGATCTCCTTGTTGCGGATGCGGGCTAGCTCGTCGTCCTTGAGCTCCGACACCCGGTGCCCGTTGAGCCAGTACTCGCCCTCGGTCGGGGTGTCCAGGCAGCCGATCATGTTCATGAGAGTGGATTTGCCGGAGCCGGACGGCCCCATGACCGCCACGAACTCGTTCTGACAGATGGTCAGGTCAACCCCGTCGAGCGCGCGGACGACCTCCCCCCCCATGTCGTAGTCCCGGTGGAGGTTTCGGGTAACGATCACCGCGTCGCGTGGGACGTCGGCGGGCAGAAGGGCCATCCGTTCTGCCGTGTCGGCTATGGACCTAGGACTCATGCACTCCACCTGTCTGGGTAAGTCGTGATGACCCGCTGTGGCAACCACCGGGTCTCTAAGGGCCTATTGGCCCCCTGCCAATTTCACCTGTTGCCGAGGTCCCAGCCAAGGGCTGGGCCGGCGTCGGCCGGGTCCAGGATCCGAAGTCTGCAAGTTGCCCCCGGTGTCAGTACGCACAAGACCCTGATTTAGTTGAGGTTGGGCCGCTTAGAGCCGGGAATCCGTCGACCGGCGCCGGAACGCCTCCAGCCAGGCCGCTATCCCCAGCCAGACCAACATTCCGCCAAACAGATAGCCCATCAGCCGGGGGAGAGCGAGGAACAGGGCGGCCAGCACCGTCAGACCGATGCCTATGGGGAGAAAGGTAGACCGCCGGGCCCCGGTGGCTACGGTCTTGAGGGCCAGCACCATCCGCTGGCGACGTTCCCTGCCGCTGATTCGATGTCTGTCGGGGGATACCAGCGGCTGCTGGATGGCCAGACGGCCCCGCCCCTGCCCCCGGCCCCGCCCTCGTCCCAACGGACGCCCGGCCCGGCCTTCCTCGATGACGATCTCTGACGCCCGGGAAATGTCCTTGCGGAATTGGGCCTCGAGGGCATCGGCCACCGCTGGGTCGTCGATCATCACGTCCAACTCGTAGTTGCCGAGGAGGCTGGCGGCGTTGAGGTTGCTCGAGCCGATGCGGCACCACCGGCCGTCCGCCACCTGGGTCTTGGCGTGCAGCATGGCTCCCTGCCACTCGTAGATCCGCACGCCGGCGGTGAGGAGGTCGCGGTACCCGATGCGCGTGAGGTTGCGCACCACGGGCATGTCGCTGGCGCTGGGCAGCAGCAGCCTCACGTCGACCCCGGCCCGGGCGGCGTTCCTGAGGGCGTAAAGCAGGCGTCTGGGGGCCACCAGATACGCGTCCGTGATCCACATCCTGTCGGTGGATCCAGCGGCCAGGAGGTCGAGAATGCGGTAGATCCGTCCCCGTCCCGGCTGTCCAGTCACGGCCTGGACCGCGACCTCACCCGCCGGCGCCACTTCCGATGCGTATTGGTCCTGCGGTAGCGGCGCTCCCGTGAGCCGCCACATGTCGGCGAACGACTGGTCAAGCGCCGCCGCCGCCGGGCCGCGGATTTCGATGGCGGTATCGCGCCAGGGAAGGATGCCGCGCTCCGCTCGTCCGGCCCATTCGTCGCCGATGCAGACCCCACCGAGGACGGCCCCGCGGCCATCGGCCACGACGAGCTTGCGGTGGTCCCGCGTCAGGTTGGCGAACACGTCGACCGGTTTGGGCCGATTGAAGGCGCGGACGGTAACTCCATGCTTCCGCAAATATTTCCACAGCTTCCGGGAGGTGGCGACGCAGCCGAGCCAGTCGTAGAGGAGGCACACGCGGACACCGCCTTGGGCTCGCCCCGCCAGTGCACGGGCAAAGCGCCAGCCGGTATCGTCGCTGCGGATGATGTAGTTCTCGAAGTGGATCCACGCCGTGGCTTCCTCGATGAGGCGCAGCATGGCCGGAAAAACTTCGGGGCCGTCGGTCAGCAGGCGGACCGCGTTGCCGGGGACCGGGCGTGCCTGTCCTGCCCGGGCGATGGCCCGTTGGGCCAGGGATTGGTCCCCGGCCGGCACGGCCTTGTTGGTCAAGCGGGCTCCCCCAGCCCCAATACCTGCTGGTGGGGTCTGAGCGCGGCCACCACGAAGGTGATGTGGTCTTCCAGGGGCACGCCGAGTTCCTCGGCGCCCAGCCGGATGTCGGCGCGATTGACGCCGCGGGCAAACGCCTTGTCCTTGAGTTTCTTCTTGACGCTCTTGAGCTGGAGGTCCGTCATACTCTTGCTGGGGCGGACCAGGGCGCACGCCACCAGGAAACCGCACAACTCGTCGACGGCAAACAGGGCCTTGGCCATGGCGCTGGTACGGGGCGTCCCCGTGTAGGCGGCGTGGCCCATGATGGCCTCCTGCCAGGCCTCGGGAAATCCTTGGGCTGCCAGGAGCCGGACACCCTCGGCCGGGTGTTCCTGGTCGGGGTCATGCTCGTCGTTGGGCCAGCGCTGGTAGTCGAAGTCGTGCAGCAGTCCCACGATTCCCCAGGCGTCGGGGTCCTCCCCGGCGGCCTCCGCCATGGCGCGCATGGCGATTTCCACGGCGTACATGTGCTTCCGCAGCGATTCGGATGTGGTGTATTGCTGCATGAGCGCGAGCGCTCGATCGCGGGTCCACGTCATGGGCGGGCTCCTGGTGATGGCTCGACACGGTACAGGGAGGTTGCACGGGAGCGGTCCCTGATGCAATGCGGTTCCCAAGAAAAAGCCGCCCCCGGAGGGGCGGCTGGGTAAGGGTTGACCAATGCCGGCTCAGGGCAGCGAGCGGATGGTGGTGCCAAACGTCTGGTTCACCACCGAGATCAGCGAATCGGCGACGAGCCGGTGTGTTTCGGTGCTGGGGTGGACACCGTCCAAGGTGAACAGCGGGCCGAACGTCACGGGGGAGAGCGGCGCGTCGGGAGGGATGTTGGGGAACGGCGGAATGTCGCCGCTCACCACAGCCGCGATCAACGATGGGTTGATGTCGAAGTAGGCGTACCCGCGCGCGGCCGCCTGCGCGGCGATGTAGGTGTTGTACCCCACAACAGCCGTCTGCATGGCCATGACCTCGCTGGGCGTGGCCACTTGGCTGTCGTCGGTGCAGTCCAGCACTTGCGCGAGGCCCTGCGCCGCGGTCAGGATCTGCACAATGCCGACCGTCCAAGGAACCAGGATGCTCTCTCCCTGTCCCCCGGCCCCGATCGCTGACGGCGAGCAGCTGATGTCGACCGTGAAGAGCGGGGGGAACGGTGCCGGAGGTACGCCGGGACACGCGCCGGTCTTGAGGCACCAATAGGTTTGGCCGAGTGACGCGTACGGGATCAGGGCCACGTCGCCGACGGAGATCAAGGCAGCGCTGGCGCCCGCCGCGTCGACCGCGTCGAGGATGGCGCCATAGCGGGTCTCGAAGTCCGCCTGCGCCGTGATCTCGGCCGGGTCACCGGGATTGGTGCTGCTGGTGAGGGCGCCGAGCACGTCGTTGTTGCCGATCCACACCGACACGAACGTCGGGTTGGCGTCCGTCAGCGCCTGAATCTGTGTTTTGCCACCGAGGATCAGCATCGTCAGCGTGTTGGCGTTCGACTCTGCGTCGAGGTTGTTGAGCGGATCGATGACGTGGGCACCGGGGACCGCCAGGTTATTGAAAAATGGCGGCAGCGGTTCGGTGCCCCGCAGAGCGCATCCGGACGGCAGGGCCGGCGGCACTCTCTCCTGAGTCAGGTTGTTGACGAACGGCGGCGGGCAGCCGGGCATGGTGAGTGACGGTACGGCAAAGCTGGTACCGACGGCCCTGGCGAAGAACACAGGGTAGGACAGATTCTGGGTGCTGTCGTTGATGCCGGCCGATTGGAATCCGGCGGTGATGCTGTTGCCGATCGACAGGTAGCGTCGCATCAGCTCGCCGGTTGTGGGGAGCGGCGCGGCGCCGAGTTGTTCATCGACATAGCACGAGGTGACCCACGGGAGGGCCAGCGCGAGCACAGCGAGCAGTTTCAACGTTTTCATCGCGAAGGTCTCCTGGGCTAGAAGTTGTAGATTAGTGACAGGCCGAACAGATGGGCGTTGGACGTGTAGAGTCCGTCGTTCACCCCGGCGGTGGGCGTGTCGCTGCCGCCGTCGGTGGACCGGCCCCGCCGGTCGGCCTGGTCGATGTACTGGTAGGCGAAGTCGAATCGCAGGCCCTTGGTGATCCTGGTGCCGAATCCGATGGTTACCTCCGATCGGGGCCCCTCTGGGAGGTTCGGCGTTACCGTTTCCGCTGGCGCCGCAGCGCCGTGGGTCAGGAAACCGAGCCGTAGTTGGGTGTCGCCGCTGAAGGCGTACTCACCACCCAGGCGCAGGCCATGGGTCGCGACGAAGTTTTCCTGCAAGATGACGGTGCCGATGCGCTCGAATTCGATGGGGAGCGTCTCGAACACGGTCCAGTTGGTGTACTGGTAGTCCACCAGCAGTTTGATCTGCGGGGAAACCTGCAACGCGGTTCCCAGCACCAACTGTTCGGGGAACCGCAGCACCGTACTGGCGCCCTGGTCGGACAACGTCCCTCCATCGGCAAACAGCGGTGCTACCAGCGCGTCCACCGGCGTGCCTGTGGGCACCGTGCCTCCAGGAAGGGGGAGGTCAGCGGGTAAGAACAGGCCGGTTTCGATCTGGGTGATCTTCACCTCGCCACCGTCTAGAGTGGCTTTCTGCCGGGACAGGTAGCGGACGCCGAAGCTGATCCAGTCGGTGGCCTTGGCCATGATGCCGAGGTTGTAGCCGATGGTGGTGCCGCTGCCGTGGAGTTGGACGTCGGCGAAGTCCGTGCGGTTGGGGAGGCCGAAGGTGGCAAAAGTTGTGGTGGTGCCGGGCACGATCTGTTCCGAGAGATCGAGGTGCTGCTTGAGTTCGACGCTTACGATGTTGAAATCGACCCCGCCACCGATCGACAGCCAATCGTTCACTTTGTAGGCGACGGTTGGCTGGATGTAAATGGCCGCAATCTTACTGTTGTACCCCAGAAAGCGGCCCTGCGCCGTCTCGTCCCATTCCGTTTCCAGGCCATAGGGCGCAAACACGCCCAGCCCGATAGCCAGCCGGTTCTTCAGAGGGATAGCCAGGTAGAACGTGGGGACCGGAATGGGCGTGCGCCGCATGTCGTCCCGCTCGAGGGTTTCCTGGTGGGTGAAGCTGCCACCGCCCGCAATGATCATGACGCCGGCATTTACTACCTTGTTCTCGAGGTGGGCGATACCGGCTGGGTTGAAGAACATCGACGAACCGTCCAGGCACGGGTCGGCCACGGTGGCACCGGCCCGGCCCATGGCGCAGGCGCTGTGTTCGTACACGCCGAACCCCTGTGCCGATGCGGTCGCAGGGAGAGCGAGGGCCCCAAGGGCCAGCCCTGTCGCAGCACACCACACACGAAGTCTGTGCATACAAAACTCCCGGGATGAAGCCAGGGTCAGCCGCCCAGACCACTGATTTTGGGGAAGCTGCCCGAATATACCCATCGTCAACTGGATCGCACGGCGGGAGATCGGCCGGCCACCAGCGCCACCCGGACCTCCGGGGCACCGCCGATGGCGATGTCGAACCAAGTCGATGTGCATGTGTCCTCGGTCAGCGTGGCGTCACACGTGGTGGGCCTAGACGGGAAGTTGGGCCGAGGGGCAGCGATCCGCCAGGACGCAAGCGGTACATTGCGGCCGGCGAGCGATGCACACTTGGCGCCCGTGGCTGATCAGCAGGTGGGCCAGGAGGGCCCAATCCTTCCGGGGGAACAGGGGCATCAGGTCCCGTTCCACTTTGACGGGGTCCTTGTGGTCGGTCAGTTCCAGCAACCGGGCGATGCGTCCCACGTGGGTATCCACCACCACTCCTTCATTCTTCCCGAAGGCGTTTCCCAGCACCACGTTGGCGGTCTTGCGGCCCACCCCGGGAAGGGCCCGAAGAGCCTCCATGGAGTCGGGGACTCGACCATCGTGGTCGGCCACAACAGCCTGCGCCATGCCAATGAGATTGGCCGCCTTGTTGCGAAAGAATCCCGTCGATCGGATCAGATCTTCCATGTCGCCCTGGCGGGCGTGGGCCAGTGCATTCGGCGTGGGGTATTTCTCGAACAGCGCCGGGGTCACCATGTTGACCCTGACGTCGGTGCACTGGGCCGACAGGATGGTGGCGACGAGGAGTTGGTAGGCGTCGTGGTGGGTCAGGGCGCAGGTGGCGTCGGGGTAGGCCTTCTTGAGCCGACTGAGGACGGTGCGTGCCCGGCGCCGGCGGTCGGCCGGCGGCGAATCGGTGCCCGCTCGCCGGCCAGGAGCGTTAGCCGCCGGCACGGGGTCTCCGCCGCTTGGCCCAGGAGACGAACTCGGAGGCGGATTTGGTGTTGGCAATGCGTTCAGCCGTGAGCCATGCCTTCCTGGCCATGTCGATCCCCAACCTCACGTTGGCGAGTCCGGCCACGCCGTGCGCATCGGCACCGATGGTGATGTCGGCGCCGGCCTCTCTCGCCCGGGCCGCGAGTCGCCAGTCGAGGTCCAGGCGATGAGGATCCGCGTTGATCTCGAGGGCCACGCCGGTGGTGGCGGCCTTGGCGAACACCGCGTCTAGGTCGAGGGGGTAGGGGTTCCGGGCCATGAGGAGCTGCCCGGTCGGGTGCCCAATGATGTTCAAGTAGGGATTGTCCATGGCGGACAGCAGGCGATCCGTCATGTGCTCACGGCTCATGGTGAAGCGGCTGTGGATGGAGCCGATGACGAAGTCCAGGCCCTCGAGTACATCTGGTTCATAGTCCAGGCTGCCG
>SMVY01000064.1 GCA_004357415.1 Gemmatimonadota bacterium | reverse complement strand
CCGTTGTCGGCCTCGTTCTTGATGGGGTCGCGGGTGGGTTTCTGCTTCATGTCGGCGTCGAACCCACCCCCCTGGATCATGAACCCGGGAATGACCCGGTGGAAGATGGTGCCGACAAAGTGGCCCGCGTCGACGTAGGCCAGGAAGTTCTCGACGGTGACCGGCGCTTTGTCGGGGAAAAGTTCGATAGTGATATCCCCAAGGGACGTGGAAAAAGTGATCAAAGTGATCATGGATCATTTCATCTCGCGGTGAGAGTGGACGGCGTCCAGGTGCTACCGAAACGCCGCGATGTCGTCCAGAGGCTTGCGTTTGAGATCGGGTACCTGCGCATCGGCTGCCGGGTATCCGACGACCAGCAACAGGAACGGGCGCTCGTTCTTCGGTCGATCGAGCAGCTCGTTGAGAAATCCCATGGGACTCGGTGTGTGCGTCAGGGTCACCAGGCCGGCGTGGTGCAACGCGACGATCAGCATGCCGGTGGCGATGCCGACCGACTCGGTCACATAGTAGTTCTGCAGATGCGTGCCGTCGCCGCCGATCCCGTATCGCTCGGCGAAGATGGCGATCAAATACGGCGCCGTCTCGAGAAACGGCTTGTCGGCGTCGGTGCCCAACGGTGCCAGGGCGTCGAGCCAGTCCTTGGGAGCACGCTCGGCGTAAAACTCCCGCTCCTCGGCCTCGGCGGCTTCCCTGATCTGTCGTTTGATATCTGAATCCGACACCACCACGAACCGCCACGGCTGCCGGTGAGCACCGCTCGGGGCCGTGCCCGCTGTCAACAGGCACTGCTCGATGATTTCACGGGACACCTCGCGCGAATCGAAGTCCCTGACGGTGCGGCGGCGGCTCAACTCGGCATGAAAGGCCCGTGCGCGCGACAGCATCTCGTCGGGCTGATACTCCCGGTAATCCGGCAGGGGAACGAAACCAGGTTGCTGCCAGCCGGGAGGCTCGGGGGTGACGTTGGAGGACATGGGCAGGGAATATAAGTGCGCAGTGCGCAGGACGCAGTGCGCAGGGAACAAGCCGCCGGCTCCCGCCGTCCGCGGCTGAAGCCGCGACTCGGCATCGGTTGCTGAAGCGACGACCCGAGAGGCCAGTCAGGTTGCAGATCCTTACCGCCCCTACCGCCCTACCGCCCTATTCCACGCTCTGCCACAACACATTCACGATCATCCACTTCCCATCGTACTTACCCAACTGGAAGTAGTCCACCCCCCACGCCGCGGTCAGCTTGGCGACAGCGGTCTGGTCGAGTACGTCGAAGACGACGATTTCCTTGGGCGCCGTTCCGGCGTCGATATGGCCGTTGGCATTCCATTTGGCCGCCAAATCGTACAACTCCTGATAGGTCATCGGGGCCACTCGATATTCAGCCGAGCTGTCCTGGCGCCAGTATCCCAGCTTCCTGAGGTCCTGGTGGACGCTGCGCTCGATACGCTCGGGCTGAACCAGGTAGATGCCCTCGACATAGTCGAGTACGGCCTCTTCGACGGCCTGGCGGTCAGCGTCGGACTGCGCTTCGGCCCCTACCGGAAGCAAGAGCAACATGGCCGGCGAAACCAGGGCCCAGCCGAGGATGCGAAAGAGTTTGGACATGGTGCCTCCAGTAGGTGGCCGTATGCGTACGAACATACGGACCGTCGTCGGATAATGATTCAGCGAGGACATAGGACGTAGGACGTAGGACGTGGGACGTGGGGAAACTGGAGGCTGACATCTGCCCAAGGCGGCAAGGCCCATTCGCGACTCCCCACGTCCCACGTCCCACGCCCTACGCCCTACGCCCTACGCTCGTTCTTCCCTCGTATCGACCACCACCTCCGAGTGCAGCGTCTTGTGGACGGGACACTTGTCAGCGATCTCGAGGAGTCGTTTGCGTTGCGCTTCGTCGAGCGGGCCCAGGAATGTCAGCTCCCGATCGATGCGATCGACGTATCCCGTCTCCGACTCACAATCTTCGCAATCCCGGGCATGGACTTTCTGGTGTCTCAGGGTGGCGCGGATCCCCTCGAGCGGCCACTGCTTGCGGTCGGCGTACATCCTGAGCGTGATGGTGGTGCAGGCACCCAGGGCGCTCAGCAGCAAGTCGTACGGATTGGGTCCCGTGTCGGTGCCGCCGACCGCGACCGGTTCGTCCGCCCACAAGTGGTGGCGGCCCGCGTGGATCCGCGTGGCGTATCCGCTGGGACCACTCTCGACCACCACGGCATCAAGGAGATCGCGGTGCGGCGCATCGTCCTCCAGGGGCGGAAGGTATCGCTTGACCCAGGCGGCGAGAACCTGCCCCACGAATGCGGCGTCCTCCGGCTTCTGTAGCAGCAGATGGTCAGCCGTATCGAGCGACACGAAGCTCTTGGGATGCCGGGCGGCCTGGTAGAGCACCGCGGCGTGGTCCACGCTGACAGTTTCATCCACCGGAGAATGGAAGATCATGAGGGGCCGGCCGAGCGTCGACACCAGTTCGATGAGCCGCTGTTCCTTCAGGTCGTCGAGCAACTGCCGCTTGATGCGGAATGGCCGCCCGGCGAGGGTGATCTCGGCTTCGCTCGCTGTTGCCAATTCGGGCGCGGCCTCTTCAAGGGTGGTTACCAGATGGGCTGGGTCGCTGGGCGCCCCGATGGTGGCCACGGCCCGGACGCTCTCCAGCCGATGGGCTGCCGCCAACACCGCCGCCCCTCCGAGACTGTGCCCCACCAGCAGTGCCGGAGCGCCGATCTCCGATTCCATGAAACGGGCCGCGGCCTCGAGATCTTCGATGTTGGAGCTGAAATTGGTGTCGGCGAACGAGCCCTCGCTCTCACCCAGGCCGGTAAAGTCAAAGGCGAAGACCGCAATCCCCTCCTCGACCAGCGACCGACTGATCCGCCGGATGGCCTTGAGATCCTTGGAACAGGTGAAGCAGTGGGCAAAGAGCGCCGCTGCCCGTGCCGGGCCAACGGGTCGTTCGAGACGCGCCGAAAGCGTGTCGCCTTGGGCACCGGGGAAGGTGAGGCGGGTGGAGAACATGCTGACTCCTGAGTGCGGTGTACGATGGTCTTCAGTACCCTGATTTCCACACTGGCCAATAGGCAACGGAACCGAGGATGGTGTTCAGCGATTAGGGCGTTCGGTGACAGCGCGTTCGACCAGCACGGGCAACGCGGTCATGGATTGGCCAGCCACGATAGCAGCTTCATCACGGAAGGCGTAGACCGTCGGGGCATGATCTTGCATCAGCCCACCCGTGTCCGCCGTGGGACCGTAGGTGCTGTAGAGGTCCCGGCCCAACATGCGCAACATGGTCGCCTGTTGGCCCCGGTGATGAGCGGTATGGGCGATGCGGCGGACCATGACCCAGGCGCGTGTGCGGCGCACCTCGAAGAAATCCGTCTCGCCTTCCCACCACCCCGATCCCTGAGACCTGAGCGCATCAAGTCGGGCGGCGGAGTTCTCCGCATAGCGGACGATGAACTCCGATCGCGTCTCGCTTTCGGGCAGCGGTGGCGCCGGCGCGTCGATTCCCAGCATGGTCCGGAACCAGATGTCTTCCGATACGCATTGATGGATCATCTGCTCCAACACACTCCGCCCGCGCCGGTCTTCGTCCCGGGGACGGACGGGCAGATCTTCGTCCCGGAAAAGCCGCCAGGTACTCAACACCTTGAGTCGCTCCGTGTCATAGGTCTCGACCAGGAAGTCGTATGTCATGGCCTACTCCAGTCCGGCAAACAGGTTATTAAGCGCCTCCGCATAGGATGGATGGGCAAAAATGCCATCGCGCAGTGCCGTGTACGGCAGCTTCCCCATCATGGCGATCTGGATCATCGACATGATCTCGGCCCCTTCCGAACTCAGGATCGAGGCGCCCAGGATCATGTTGGTGTCTGGGTCGACCAGGACCTTCATGAAACCCCGGGTTTCGTCCTGCTCCAGTGAACGGGCTACGTGGGTCATCGGCATCTTGGCGACGCGGTAGTTGAACCCGCGCTCACGCGCCTGGCGTTCCGACAGCCCGACCCGGCCCAGCTGGGGGTCGATGAACACTGCGTAGGGCTCCTGCCGCATGTCCACTGAAGCGTTGCCGTTCTCGAGGATGTTGGCCCTCAGGACACGGAAGTCGTCGTACGAGATATGAGTGAATGCCGGACCGCCGTTGACGTCGCCCAAGGCGTAGATACCGGGAGTCGACGTTTCCAAGCGGTCGTTCACCTCGATGAAACCACGCTCACCGGCACGGATGCCGGCGGCCTCCAGGTTCAGCATGTCACTGTTGGGGCGCCTGCCAACCGCGACCAGCAGGTGCGAAGCCACGATCTGCACGTCACCATCGGAGGCCGTGGCGCTGACTTGGACGCCATCACCCTCGGATGCTACCTGGGTCACGGTGGTATCGAGCAGCACCTCGATGCCTTCCTCCCGCAGAATGCCGGCCACCTCCTGCGCCACGTCCTCGTCCTCGCGAGCGAGGAGCTGGGGTAGCATTTCGACGATCGTCACCCGGCTGCCGAACCGCCGGAACATCTGGCTGAACTCGAGCCCGATGTAGCCACCGCCGAGCACGACGAGATGCTCGGGGGCCTGGTCCAGCTCCATGATGGATGTGGAATCGAGAAAGGGCACTGCATCCAGACCGGTGATCGGCGGGACGACATTCCGAGTCCCGGTATTGATGAAGATCTTCGGCGCCGTCAGGATCTGTTCCCCACCAGCTCTGAGCTGGACCGTGATCTCTTGGGGACCGGTAAACCGGGCCTCACCGAAGATGAGATCCAGGGTCTCCCATTTCTCCAGACCCTTCCGGCTGCCGGCGCTGAAGCTGTCGACGATATCGCGCTTGCGCCGGCGGACCACTTCCTGGTCTACCGTGACCGGGCCGGTCACTACACCATAGTCTCCGGCTCTCTTGGTCAGGTGGGCCACCCGGGCGCTGGCGAACATGGTCTTGGTAGGGGTGCAGCCGACGACCACACAGCTCCCCCCAACACGGTCGGCCTTCTCGATAACCGCTACGGTCCAGCCGGCCTTGGCCAGCGCGCCAGCCAGGGGTTTACCCCCCTGCCCAGTCCCGATGACGATGGCGTCGTATGGTTGCGCTGTGGCCATGACCGGTGTCCTCGTAGTGGGTGAGAAAAACGCGAGCAAGCTCCAGCTGGTTCCCACGGTGGCACCGGTGACACCGAGGCGCATCGCTGATGGCGGGGGATGCCGGAGGCCAGCATGCGCTGGCCCCCGACTTCTATGGAGTTCATCAACTTAGACCGAGCGGTGGCTCGCCTCCAACTCAAGCCACGGCGACACCCTTCCAGAACGCCACATGGTCTTTGATCTGACTGGCGGCCTCGTTGGGCTCTGGATAGTACCAGGCGGCGTCCTCGTTCACCTCGCCGTTGACCGCGAGGCTGTAGTAGCTGGCCAAGCCCTTCCAGGGACAGCGGCTAGTATGGTCGCTCGGCTCGAGATAGTCCCGGTTGATGGAGTCGGGTGGGAAATAGTGGTTGCCTTCTATCACGACGGTGTCGTTGCTCTCGGCGATGGTAGCGCCATTCCAGGTTGCCTTCATGGTGTGCTCCCTCATTTCAAGATCATTCCTGACACGCTTGTGAGTGCGTAGTACGTAGTGCGTGGGTACTTCGACTCCAGCCTCTCGACGATACTTCCTGCTCATCTCCGCCGCTCGCCAGTCACTCCTCGCGACCCACACCCACTTCTCACTTACTTCTTCCGCCGCCCACCGTCAATCCTCAGGCCCCGATCTCGCGCGCCTCCCCGGCGCTGCGGGGGATCCGGATTTCCTCGACCATCCGCTGGATCTCTTCGGGCGGCGGCGGGGTGATGCGGGACACGCTGATGGCGACCGCAAAGTTGAGCAGCATCCCCAGCGTACCGATGCCCTCAGGGCTGATGCCGAGGAACCAATGCTCCGCGTTGTTCAGTTCGGGGTGGAAGCCTTTGAAGTAGAGGATGTAGGCGCCGGTGAACAGAATGCCGATCACCATCCCGGCGATGGCGCCCTCCTTGTTGGTTCGCTTGGAAAAAATTCCCAGGATGATGACCGGAAAAAACGACGAGGCCGCCAGTCCGAACGCCAGTGCCACCACTTGGGCCACGAAGCCCGGCGGGTTGATGCCGAAATAGCCGGCGATCACCACCGCCACACCGGCTGCCACCCGGGCAGCGATGAGTTCGTCGCGCTCGCTGATGTCCGGTTTGATGATCCGTTTCAGCAGGTCGTGCGCGACCGAAGTGGAGATTACCAACAACAAGCCGGCGGCCGTGGAAAGTGCTGCCGCCAACGCTCCGGCCGCCACCAGCGCCACCACCCAGGTGGGGAGGTTGGCGATCTCGGGATTGGCCAGGACCATGATGTCGGGGTCGATCTGGACTTCGTTGGCCAGCTCGGCGTTGGGCCCGCGGTACTGGACCAGTCCGTCGCCGTTCAGGTCCTGGTACTGGATGAGCCCGGTCGCTTCCCAGCTGGTGAACCACGGCGGCACTTCCTGGTACGGCACTTCCGCGATGGTGCTGAGGAGGTTGGTCCGGGCGAACGCCGCCACGGCCGGGGCCGTGGTGTACAGCAGGGCGATGAACACCAGCGCCCAGCCGGCGGAACTTCGGGCGGCGGCCACCTTGGGCACGGTGTAGAACCGTACGATCACGTGGGGCAGTCCGGCCGTTCCCACCATGAGCGCGGCGGTGATGGCGAACACGTCGAGGGTACTCCTTTGCCCCGACGTGTAGGCATCGAATCCCAACTCCCGGCTCAATCCATCCAGCTTGTCCAACAGGAAAACTCCCGAGCCGTCGGCCAGCGTGGACCCGAAGCCCAGTTGCGGCAGGACCACTCCGGTCATCAGCAGCGAGATGAAGATCGCCGGTACCAGGTAGGCGAATATCAATACGCAATACTGTGCCACCTGGGTGTAGGTAATCCCCTTCATGCCGCCCAGTACCGCGTAGAAGAACACGATGCCCATGCCGATGAACACGCCGTGGTTGATATCGATGTTGAGAAAACGGGAGAATACGATGCCCACGCCCCGCATCTGCCCCGCCACGTAAGTGAACGACACGAACATGGCGCACACCACCGCCACCACACGGGCCACGCTGGAGTAGTAGCGGTCCCCCACGAAGTCGGGTACGGTGAACTTGCCAAACTTGCGGAGGTAGGGAGCTATCAGGAGCGCCAGGAGGACGTAGCCCCCGGTCCAGCCCATGAGATACACCGATCCGTCGCGACCCATGAAGGCGATGAGGCCGGCCATGGAAATGAACGATGCGGCCGACATCCAGTCGGCCGCGGTGGCCATTCCGTTGATGACCGGGTGGACGCGGCCGCCCGCGACGTAGAACTCGCCGGTGGAGCGCGCCCGCGACCAAATGGCCACGCCGATGTAGAGGGCGAACGACAGGCCGACCAGGGTAAACGTCCAAGCCTGGACGTTCATCCGTCTTCGTCCACGTCGTAGCGCTTGTCGAGCCGGTTCATCAGCCGGACATAGACGAAGATCAGAACGACGAAGACGTAAATCGATCCTTGCTGCGCGAACCAGAAGCCGAGGCGAAAGCCGCCGACGCGGATGGTATCGAGCTGGTCGACCAGGAGGATGCCAAAACCGTAGCTCACCACGAACCAGATGGAGAGCAGGACGGCGAGGTATTTCAGATTAGTGCGCCAGTAGCGGCGGCGGTCGGACAGAGGCAATCCAGCTCCTCGATCATGTGCGATGCAAACGGGGGCAACGGGGCAGCCCAAGAGATCCAAGTTTATCTAATCTGTCAAGCTACCGCCTGCTACAGCCCTTACCGCCTTACCGCCCTACCGCCATACCGCCCGTCAATGCAGCACCGGCGTAAACCGGTCGAGCGTGTCGCGTTCGGTCGGTGTCAGATCCGACGCGCCGTGCTGGTGAACCTTCGCGAGGAGTCGGAGCACCTCCTCACGGTTCACCGGGTGCAGATCGTCTGGTCGGATTCGCGTCCACCGCTCCACATCCGAGTGGTTGCCCCCGTGTCCCACCGGGGCCACGGGACGCAACCGCTGTCGCCACTTCTTGACCGGCGAGTTGTGATCGAGGTACTTGAGGTAAAGAAATGCCCCCAGGAAACCGCCGAGGTGGGCGAAGTGGGCCACGTTGCCACCGCCACCGGCTCCGAAAAACAGCGACATCGCCGTCATGACTCCGATAAGAATCCGCGACTCGACGGGGAGGATACCCCAGATGAAGATCTTCTCGCGCGGCCAGAAGTAGGCGAACCCCAGCATGATACCGTACACGGCCCCCGACGCACCGATCATGGGGATGGGACTGCCCCACTGGGTGGGGAGGTACAGGACGGCGCCGCTGACACCAGCCACGAGGTACATGATGATGAAGTTACGGTTGCCTAACCGTAGCTCCACTCGTGGGCCGAAGAAGAACAGCATCAACATGTTGAAGAAGATGTGCCCGAAACTCCCGTGGAGGAACATGTAGCTGAAGAACGACCACGGGTGCACCAGGACCAACGCCGGGATGAACGCCATCCAGTAGTCGACCGTGCCCATGGCTATGGGCCTGGTGGG